>DVGE01000275.1 GCA_018712885.1 Candidatus Pullichristensenella stercoripullorum
TTGGTCGGCTCGATGAAGAGCACGCCGCCGTAACGCTCGGAAACGCCCTCGGTGGCGTCGCCCTCGCGGCCAAAGACGCCGGAGATCTTGCCCTCCACGTCGGCGTAGACGCGCGTGGTCTGGATGCTGGCCAGCACCTGCCCGGGCTGCACGCGGTCGCCGACGCGGACGTTGACTTCGTCCATCACCCCGCCGAAGGGAGCGAGTACGAACTGGGCGTCGCCGCCGGTGACGACGCCGTCGAAGACCATTTCCGCCAGGCCCGCGCCGCACAGAAGCACAAGCGCGAGCAGCGCGGCGAATATCCGCCTTGTCTTTCTCATGCGTTTTCCTCCATTTCGTGCGCCGCCATTTCCGGCGTCCAGGCGCCGAAGGCGTAGTCCAGCAGCTCCAGGGGGCCGTAGTAGAGGTCGTAAGCGTACATCGACTGCGTCTCGTCGTCCGCGAGGGGATAGACCTCGTCTTCTACGCTGACCTCGGCGGCCATCTCCCCGGCGGCCGCGTCAAGCGTCGAGCCGGACATCCAGATGGTGTAGTCGAACTTGCGGGTGGAGATGCCGGCGGCTTTGAGGTCTGTGTAGGCGGTGCCGGCGGTGAATCCCGCCGTGGGGAAGGCGGCCACATGCTCGCCCACCTGCAGCACCACGTATTCGATGCCGCTGTTGAACAACAGGCGGTAGACTACGCCGTTGAAGCGCCAGATGTAGGCGTATTCGCCGGTGAAGGCGGGGTCGAGCTGGGCGGTGAGCACCAGGGTGTCGGGCGCGTCGAGCGCGGCGTGGGCCGCGTCCTCGCCCTCCTCCGCTTCGCCCGGCTGCCAGGGCTGCACGCCCTCGTCCGTCCAGCGCGCCAGGGCGGTGGCGAACTTCGGCTCGTAGGGCTTGGGCGGTTCAAAACCCTCGGCGCTGTCCAGCTCCAGCGTCAGCGCCAGCGGCGCGCCGCCGAGGGTGAGGCGATGCGTCGGCTCCTCGGGCAAAACCAGGCTCACTTCGCCGTAGGGCGTGGTGTCCACATCCTCATCGCCGGTGTGGTCGATCGACGCTTCGCCGTCTCCACCACCGCCGCCGCCACCACCGCCGCCGCCGTAGCTGGGATAGGTGATGGGCTTGGGGATCTGGAAATCCGTGGGGTATTCGACGATGTTGCCGGCCACGTCGCGCGCCATGAGCATGCCCTGCGGGTAGACCTCGCCGAGCCTGCCGGTGTGGACGTAGGAACCCTCTTCGCCGGCGGGCACCCACGTCTGGCCGCCATCGACGCTGAAAGCGTCCAGACCGCTGAGCGCGTCCTCGGAAGTGAGGATGAACTGCGGCTGGCCCTCGGAGACGATGGAGGCGGTGAGGTAGGCGGGCGGCGTGAGGTCGATCTTCAGATCGTAGCGCGTGGAGAGCGCGCAGACGTCGCCGATGGGGTCGAGAATGGCGAAGCGCAGCGAATACTCGCCCTCGTCCATGGAGGTATAGGCATTGCCGGAGAGGATGATGAAGCGCTCATCATAGGCGACGACGGCGTAGCTGTAGCCGCGCGCGCCCTCGGGGATGCCGGAGAGCGTGAACGACGGCGCCTGGCACGACCACGCGCCGGGCGCGTAGTTTTCCGCGGCCACGAACACGTCCAGCTCCACCGGGCCGGGCTTGGGCGTCGGCGCGGGCGTGGGGCCCTGCGGCTTTTCCTCCACCCACACGTAGAGCCAGACTTCCGGCGCGGGCGTGGCCTGCTCGCCTTCCTCGCTCAGGGGCGCGGGCTGGGCGGGGTCGTATTCCGACACTTTGACGATGAACTTGTCCTTTTCAAACACCGTCTCGTCCGGCAGGAAGGTGGTCTTGACCACGTCGTTGGGCGTCTTGTCCTTGACGCGCAGCACTTCCTCGGAGCGTATGTAAACCACAGCCTCGGTATTGGCGTCAAAGTCCTGAAGGAGATCTTCGAGCTTGCCGGCGATGATTTGCGCGGGGTCGTTGGGATCGACCATCCACGCCTCCGCGTCTTCGGGGATGCCCGGCGCGGGCGTGGCCGACGCTTCAGGGGTCACAGAGGGGTCCGGCGTGACCGAGGCGTCCGGCGTGACCGAGGCGTCCGGCGTGACCGAGGCATCCGGCGTGACCGACGCGCCGGGCGTGACCGAGGCATCCGGCGTGACCGACGCGCCGGGCGTCACGGACGTATCCGGCGTTGTGGAAGTGCTCGGCGTTGTGGACGTATCCGGCGTTGTGGACGTATCCGGCGTCGCAGACGTATCCGGCGTTGTGGACGTATCCGGCGTCGCGGGCGTGCCCGGCGTTGTGGACGTATCCGGCGTCGCGGGCGTGCCCGGTGTTGTGGACGTATCCGGCGTCGCGGACGTGCCCGACGTGCTCGATGCGCCGCCTTGCGTGGGCGTCTCGTTTGCCGGCTGCTGCGACGCATCGGCGGCCGGCTTGGACGTTTCCGTCTCCGGTTTCGGCGCTTCCGTCTCCGGTTTCGGCGCTTCCGTCTCCGGTTTCGGCGCTTCCGTTTCCGGTTTCGGCGCTTCCGTTGCGGGCTTCGGCGTTTCCGCCTCTGGCTTCGGCGCTTCCGTCGCGGGCTTCGGCGTTTCCTTGGGCGGTTCCTGCTTCGGCGGCGTCTCTTGCTGCGGCGCCTCCACTGGCGGCTTGGCCGGCGGCTGCCCCTCCTCCCCCTCGGCAAATGCGCAACCAGCCAACAGGCAGATGGCCAGAAGCGCGGCAAGCAGGCGTTTCATGTCCCTCGTCCCCCTTCGTCTTTGCTTTTCCCGGACGTTCGCGCGCCGGGGCTGTCGATATGATCTGTATACTAGACGGCTCAGGCCGCCCTTTGGTTGCCATTTGCGGGAAATTTTGCGCGCTTTTCACGCATATGACGCTTTGCCGCAGGCGCGCGGGCGTTCTTCGTCGGCCGCGGCGCTTTTCTTTCGCACTTTACAACACAGCCGCTTTCGCGGGCACGGACGCCCTGCGCTCCGTCACAACTTCCCCATTCTTATTATACCATGTTTTTTCCAAAACTGAACATCGAATTACGATAAATAAATGTTGACACTCATTTCTAATGCTGTTATAATCTTGTCAAGGAGGGAGCAAAATGAACAAACATCCTGAACGGGGCATGAAACTGGCGGCGGTCGCGGCGGCGGCGCTGGGGCTGCTGGCGGCCTTCGTGCTCCTGCCGGCGCTGGCCTCGGCCATGCTGGAGGAATACCCCGCGTATCAAAAATGGTACTGGCCCGGCCTCGTCTACTGCTGGATCGTGCTGCTGCCCGGCTTTGCGGGGCTGTGGGAATTTTGGAAGATCTGCGTTCAGATCGGGCGCGATGATTCCTTTTCGCAGGAAAACGCCCGCTCGCTCTTTCGCATCTGCCTGCTAGCGCTGACGATGGCGGCGCTGCTGGCCGCAGGCGTGGCGGCGCTGTGTCTGCTGGGCATGGGGCTGCCCGCGCTGCTCATCGCCATGCTGGGCTTTGCCGCGGCCTGCGCGCTGGTGGCGCTGCTGGCCAACGCGCTTTCCCAGCTGGTGCGGCGCGCGGCGGCCATCAAGAGTGAAAACGACCTGACCATATAGGAGGCGCGCCATGGCTATCATCGTCAATCTGGACGTCATGCTCGCCAAGCGCAAGATGCGCCTGACGGAGCTTTCCGAGAAGGTGGGCGTCACCATGGCCAACCTCTCCATCCTCAAGACCGGCAAGGCGCGCGCGGTGCGCTTTTCCACGCTGGACGCCATCTGCAAGGTGCTGAACTGCCAGCCGGGCGACATCCTTGAATACCGGGACGAAGAGGAATGAGCCTCGCGGGCATTTGGGAACTGCTCCGCCCCGCCCTGCTGTTCGCGCTGGGATGCGCGGCGCTGTGGGCGCTGCTTCGGCGGGCGATCCTGCGAGGAGAGCGCAAGGCGCGGCGCGAGGCGCTATATGCCCTGACGGTGTTCTATCTGGCGGCGCTGGTGGAGATCATCGCCCTGCGCTTCGGGCGGCCCGCCGCGCGCGTCGCGCCGCAGCTCGTTCCCCTGCGCACGACGCTGGAACAGTGGCGCGCCGGGGCGTGGCCGTTTGTCTACCATGTGGTGGGCAACCTCACCTGGTTCATGCCGCTGGGCCTGCTTTTGCCCATGCTGCGGCCAAGCGCGCGGTGGCGGCAGGCCCTTCTTGTCGGGGCGGGGCTTTCCTTGCTGGTGGAGGGGTATCAGTTTCTCTTTGGCACGGGTGCGCCGGACGTGGACGACGTGTTTCTCAACGCGCTGGGGACGCTGTTGGGCTACGGTCTTTCCCGCCTTATCCGGCGGGCGCAACGTTAAATCTTGCGCCTGCGCTTGACAGCCGCGGGCGCGGAAACTATACTGTTTTCATGAATGACCGTCGGGATGACGGGGACACGGGCTGTTCAAACGAAGCGGCAGAGAGGGCGCGCCGGAGGCTGCGAGCGCGTCTCGCCCACGCGGACGGCTTACCACCCACCGACTGGCGGCGCGCGGGGCGCGATACAG
>DVGE01000276.1 GCA_018712885.1 Candidatus Pullichristensenella stercoripullorum
ACAAAGTCAACAGACTGGCAGAGCGTTGAGAAAGCCCGCAAGCAAGGAAATTTTGCCAGC
Source organism: Candidatus Pullichristensenella stercoripullorum (assembly GCA_018712885.1). Lineage (GTDB taxonomy): Bacteria > Bacillota > Clostridia > Christensenellales > Aristaeellaceae > Pullichristensenella > Pullichristensenella stercoripullorum. The sequence goes on from DVGE01000276.1 coordinate 61, forward strand.
GGCAAAATTTGTCGCCGAAGGCGACTGGATTTGACGATCCCGAAGGGCTCGGCAAATCCACCCAAGGAAGCTGTACTTGCATCCAAGGGAGCTTACATGGACGTAAGTGACCGCAGGATGCAAGTGCAGCTGACGCAGGAAGCAAAAATCGCTTCTGATTTCCATTTTATCAGAGCGATTTTTGCGGTTGTGGGCTTTGTCAGCGCTCTGGGGGGCGCGCAGGTACGGCGCGCCCCTCTTTCGTCGCCTCAGGCCCGCATCTTTTGCGCCAGCGGCTCGCCGTTTGGCGCGCGCGAAGGCTCCAGCGCCCCGGCGAGGTGCAGAGAGAGCTTGGCCAGGCCCGGCCCCGCGATCTCGTAGAGCACGGCGGAGGAGAGCACGATGGTGGTGAGCATGTCGCCCATCTCCGCGGGCAGCATCCGCTCGCCCAGCGCCGCCAATCCGATGGATACGCCCGCCTGCGGCACCAGCGCCAGCCCCAGGTAACGCCGCACCGCCGGCTCTTCATGCGTCAGCGCCGCGCCCAGCGTCGCCCCGGCGTACTTGCCGAGGATGCGCACGAAGAAATAGGTCACGCCGATGACGCCCGCCGTCCTTAGCGCCGGCACGTCCAGCCGCATGCCGGACACAACGAAGAAAAACGTCAACACCGGCGGCGTGAAGCGTTCTACCGCCTTGAACAGCGCATCGCCCTTGCGGGAGATGTTGGCGTGCACCGTACCCAGCGCCATGCAGGAAAGCAGCGGCGATACGTCCACCGCGGCGCAGAGCCCGGAAAGCGCCAACAGCAGGATCACCACCATCAAAAGGCGATTGTAGCGCGAGGTCACGCGCGTTTCGCCCCACCGGAGCAAAAACGCCATGCCCACGCCCAGCGCTGCCGCGGCGATGTTGTACAATATGGGCAAAAGGATGCTCAGCGCGTCCGCCCGGCCCGAAGTGGCGGCGATCTGGCTGATCGTGGCGCAGACGCTGAAGGCGATGAGCGCCACCGCGTCGTCGAGCGCTACGACCTGCAGGATGGTGTCCACGAAATGTCCCTTGGCCTTGTACTGGCGTATGGTCATCAGCGTCGAGGCCGGCGCGGTCGCCGATCCCACCGCGCCCAGCAGCAGCGAAAACGACAGGGGCAGGCGGAACACATACAGCATCACCAGCGCGATCGCCACCGCCGCGGCCAGCGCTTCAAACACGGTGATCACCGCTACGCGCGTCCCGTTTCCCCGGAGCGTCGTCCACTTAAAGTATTTGCCGACGCCAAAGGCGATGAACGCCAGCGCCACATCGGTAACGAACCCCATGCTTTCCACCATGTCGGCGGAGATCCACTTCAGCCCGCAGGGGCCGATGAGTATGCCGGCCAATATGTAGGCGGTGACATTTGGGAGGCGGAGCCGTTTCGTCACCCGGCTGAGGGCAAAAGCGGAGGAAAGCATCGCCGCCAGCTCGAGGATGATCAGCGATGTGTCGTTTACGTGCAGCGTGAGCGCCATGTCTATCCCGACCTTTCCGCGCGGGCCGCGCCCGCTTCGTTCCCGGGGAACTGCCGGCCGCCCCTCGGACGGATCGATTATAGGCCGCACGTGTGATAAAATCAAATCAAACTTTTTGCGCGTTCCATCAATTTTTGGAATCGTTCGGTTTTTGGAGGCGTTTTTTTATGCTCGATCCCAAGATCTATACGCTGCTCAAACTGGAAGAGCTGGGCTCCTATACGCACGCGGCGCAGGCGCTCTCGCTGACGCAGCCGGCCATCAGCCATCACATCCGCATGCTGGAGGAGGAATACGGCATCCAGATCTTCGTCAAAGGCAGCCGCAAGCTCAAACCCACGGCGGACGGGGCCCTGCTGCTCAAATACGCCCATCGCGCCGCGGCCATTGCCGAGCGTGCGCGGCTGGCGCTCCAGGATTCCCTCGCGCAGATCGAACGGCTCACCATCGGTATCACGCCCACGGCCAGCGACCTCCTGGCGCCGCAAGTGCTCGCCGCCTACCTGGGCCATCATCCCAACATGCGCGTCGAGGTCGTTCGCAATACGATAAAGAAAATTGATACCATGCTGCGGTTTTATGAATTGGACTTTGCTATCATCGACGGCGTCATGCCCAATAAGCGCTACGATTCCATCCTTCTGGGCACAGATCATCTGTGCCTTATCGCCGCGCCGGAGCATCCGTTCGCCCTTCGCGCCAGTGTGACGCTGGACGAATTGACGCAGGAGAGCATGGTGCTGCGTCCGCGCGGCACGGGCACGCGCGACCTTTTCGAAGGGTATCTGCTCAGCCATGGCCGCACCGTGCAGGATTACCGCGTGGTCATGGAGATCGACAGCGTTTCCGCCATCAAGGAGATCGTCGCCAGCGGCCTCGGGGTGTCCGTTATCAGTCACAATGTCTGCCATGAGGAAGAGATGCGCGGCAAGCTGTGCGTCGTCCCCATCGAGAATTGCCGCATGGTGCGGCAGCTGAGCCTCGTGTTTCCCCCGGATTTTCAGCATCCCGAACTGCTGCGCGAATTGCAGAACGAATACGCGCGCTGCATCGGTTGAATGAAAACGCGCCGCCGCAGATCGTTGCCTGCGGCGGCGTTGTCTTTGTCAGCGGTTGTCTCCCCAGTAGATGACGGCCAGCATGTCCGGCCCGGTGTGCGCGCCGATGATGGGGCCGATGGGGGCGACGTGTACGTCGGCGTCGGGGTAATTTTGCAGGATCGTCTCCTTGAGCAATTCGGCGTCCGCCGGGCAGTCGCCATGGCCCACCGCCACCAGCTTGCCGCGCTCAGGAGTCCAGCCCTGGCGCATCAGTGAGAGCTGCGTCTCAATGGCCTTGCGGCGGCCGCGCGGCTTGCCCATCACCTGCAAATGCCCCGTCTCGTCCACGTGCAGAAGCGGCTTGATCTGCAGGGCCGTGCCCAGCATCGCCACTGCGCCGGAAACGCGTCCGCCGTGGCGCAGATGGTCGAACGTATCCACCGTGAACCAGTGGCACACGTGCAGCCGGCTCTCCTCCAGCCAGGCCACCATCTCCTCAAACCCCATGCCTTCAGCCTGCTTTTTCAGCGCCTCACAGAGCAGAAAGCCTTCGCCCACGGAAGCGCACAGCGAATCCACACACACCAGCTTGCGCTCGGGGTACTCCTCGGCCAGCTCCCGCATGCACAGACGCGCGCGCTCGATGGTGCCGGAAAGGCCGGAGGAAAAGCACAGGTAGAGTACGTCCTGCCCATTTTTCAGGGCCTTTTCAAAGGCCTTGCGGTACACCAGCGGATTGATCTGCGAGGTGGTGGCGAACTTGCCGGCGCGCTGCTCGGCGTAGAACTGCTCCACGGTGAGGTCGCCGCCGGGACCGTAGGTGTAGGAACGGTCGCCGACCATGACCTCCATGGGGATGATCTCCGCCGCGGGCAGCCCTTCGAGCATGGAAGGGCAGGCGTCGGCCGTGGCGTCGCTGTATATCTGATAGCTCATGCAAAAAACTCCTCGTCTTCTTTGGTCGGCACGGACAATGCCGCGCAATCGTCATTATAGAGGACGCGCGCCGCCCTGTCAACCACGATACGGGAAAGATTGCGCTATGCCAGCAGCTCCACGCGGTTGCCTTCCGGGTCGAGCACGCAGCTTTCGTAATAGCCGTCGCCAGTGACGCGCGGGCCGCTCTCCACGGTGCATCCCGCCGCGCGCAAGCGCTCCGTGGCCGCGTCCACGGCCTCGCGGCTGCCCAGAGAAAAGCTCAAATGCGCCCAGCCCTCGCGCAGATCGGAGCCGCCGGGCAGCGCGCCGGGCTTTTGCATCAGCTCCACGCGCGCGCCGCCGTCAAAGGTGAGAAAGTACGTGCGCAGTCCGGTGCGCGGGTTGTGGTACAGTTCCCCGGAAGTCGCGCCGAAGTGCCTTGTGTAGAAGTCGCGCATGGCCTCCAGATCGCGCACGCACAGCGCCACATGGTCTATCATCATTCAAAGTCCTCCTCGCCCGGCGGGGGCGTCTGCGAGCGCATGCCGATGTTCACCGGCGCGCCGATGCCGGGGTTGATGTATTGTTCGCACAGGGCGTTGGCCAGCGAAGCATACAAAAGCCGGTTGAGCGCCAGCCCAAACACCATGTAAAAGAAGCCGCCCACGGTCAGCAGGAACGCCGCCTGCCCGGGGAAGTACACAAAGACGATCGCCATCGCCAGCGGCAGGGCCGCCGTCAACAGCCGCACGCCCAAAAACAGCGGCAGTCTGCCCAGCGCCAGCCGCATGGCGTTGCCCAGTAGCTGCCGCAGGGTCAATTTGTAGGTGACCATCATCGTATACGCCACCTGCAGCATCAAAAGCCACAACACCGCCGCGATGACCACGATGACCTCCGGGATGACGAACAAAAGGCTCGTGCTCTCCGCCAGCACCCCGTAAAAGCGCCACAAAAACAGCAAAAGCACCGGCAGCGCCCCGGTGACGGTGGAAACAAAGAGCGCCTGCTTCTAGTTTTTGCGCGCGTGCTCCATAAAGTCGCTGACCATGAAGCTGTGCTGTCCCCGCGCCCAGTTGCGGGAAACGTAGCTCGCGCCCGCCGTGGCCGGCCCGGTGATGGCGATCAGCGGCCAGAGGATGAGCAGATACGTGAACGCCAGCGAATACACGCGCGCGCCCATGTCCGCGCCGGCGGGCGCGTCGGCGAGCATCTGCACGAGCGTCAGCAGATTGACGCCCGACCAGATCACCGCCGGCAGCCAGAAAAGCAGATAAAAGAGGTTCTGCCCCACCATGGCGCTCCAGCGGACGCCCAGCGCGTCGAAAAAGAGCTTCACGCGCGTGTCCGGCAGGTCCTCAGGGCGGAAATCGCGCCCCGGCGCGCGCTCAAAGCGCCCCGCGCCAAAGAATTTGGAAAAAAAGCTCATGGTTGCCTCCTGTTTTCCCCATTATAACAGAACGCGCCCCCGCTGGGAAGGGGCGCGCCGGATGAAATTTGCGTATCAAAAGAGCGCGCGGCCATGTCCGCAGACCGCCGCGCGCCCCTGCCCTCAAAAGCTGCTGATGGGCAGGCTCTCGTCATCCTTGCCCTTTTCGATGGAGACGATCTCCACGCAGTAGCGCCCCGTCTCCGCGTCCACCCAGGCCTGCTCGCCCACCTTGCGGCCCATCACCGCCTTGCCCAGCGGCGATTCCTTGCTGATGAGCCCCTTGAGCGCGTCCTGCCTGAGCGTCGTCACCAGGCGGATGGTCTCGGTATCGCCATCCTCCGGGTAGCGGATGGTCACGGTGTCGAAAAGCCCGGCCACGTCCGCGGGGCTGTCCGTGGAGATGACCTTAGCCGTGGCCACCATGCGCTTCAAATAGCGCAAACGGCTGTCGCAGCGGCGCTGCTCCTGCTTGGCGGCCTTGTATTCGTAGTTCTCGCTGAGGTCGCCGAAGGCGCGCGCGGTCTTGACGTCCTCCATGATCTTCGGGCGCAGCACCGTGGTGCGGTAGTGGATCTCCTCCTGCATCTTGCGGATATCGACCTCTGTCAGTTCGTCGTACATGGCGCATCCTCCCTTCCGCGTCCCGCTATTGTAGCACGTTTGCCGGCAAAAAGCAAGCG
>DVGE01000277.1 GCA_018712885.1 Candidatus Pullichristensenella stercoripullorum
TTCTCCGCTACGCTCTACGACGATCAGGGCTCCGTCGTCCATTCCGGCGGCGTGAACGGAAACAGCCTCAACATCGGCGCGTCCGCGCTTGAGCCCGGCCGGGTCTATACCCTCGAGATCGTCGCCCAGCCCGCTTCCGGCGGCGAAGCCACTTCCTCCACCTTCTCCTTCCGCGTCGCCGCGCCGGTGACCGAAGCGCCCACCGAGGCCCCGACCGAGGCCCCCGCGTCGGGCGCCATCGACCGCAATTCCGATCCGGCCAGCATCGAGGCCCTGCAGCAGAAGCTGTTCGAGCTGGGCCTGTTCAGCGCGGACAACGCGCCGCAGCGCGGCACGTTTGACCAGCGCACGCTGGAGATCGTGCTGAGTTTCCAGCAGGCCTACAACGCCCAGAACCCCGGCGCGCCGCTGATCGAGGTAGATCCCGCAAACCCTGACACTGTGATCGACGCCACCACGGTAGCGCTCATCATGAGCGCCGGCACGTCCGATCCCGAAGTGCCGATGGGCTGAACGACATCCGCAGGAGGCGTACTTTCATGATCGCAGAGATACTTTCCGTGGGCACCGAGCTTTTGATGGGGCAGATCGCCAACACCGACGCGCAGTACATCTCGCGGCGGCTGTCGGAGCTGGGCGTGACGCTCTACCGCCACACCACGGTGGGCGACAACCCCGCGCGCGTCAAGCAGGCGCTCTGCGAGGCGCTGTCGCGTTCGGACATGGTCATCACCACCGGCGGCCTTGGGCCCACGGAGGACGATCTGACCAAGGAGATGGTGGGCGAGTTCTTCGGCCTGCCCATGGAGCTGGACGAAAAGAGCCTTGAAGCCGTGCGCGCGCGCATGTGCCGCCTCGGCCGCGAGATGACGAAGAACAACAACAAGCAGGCCTATTTCCCGCGCGGGGCCGTCATCATGCCCAACGAGTGCGGCACCGCGCCGGGCTGCATCGTCGAGCGCGACGGCAAGGCCGTGGCCGTGCTGCCCGGCCCGCCGCGCGAGATGAAGGACATGTTCGAGCGCCAGCTCGCGCCCTGGCTGCGCAAGCGCTCGGGCGAGCACATCGAATCGCGCTTTCTGCGCATTTTCGGCGTGGGCGAGTCCAAGACCGAAACGGTGCTGCTCGACCTCTTCCACGGCGACAACCCCACCCTCGCCCTCTACTGCGGCGCGGGCGAGGTGACGGCGCGCATCAGCGCCCGCGTGCCCCTGGGCGCGGACGCGAACGCTCTCATCGACCCCATGGAGGCGGAGATCCGCCGGCGGCTGGGAAACGCCGTCTACGCCGCCTACGGCCCCGGCGAGGAAGTCAGCCTGGCCTCGACGGTGTTAAAGATGCTCATGGCGCGCGGCGAGACCGTGACCACCGCCGAGAGCTGCACCGGCGGCATGCTCATCTCCCATCTCATCGACTGCCCCGGCGCCAGCGCCGCCGTACACGAGGGGCACGTGACCTATTCCAACGAAGCGAAAATGCGCGTGCTGGGCGTGCGCGCGGAGACGCTGGAGAAGCACGGCGCGGTGAGCGCCGAGTGCGCGCTGGAGATGGCCGAGGGCGCGCGGCGGGCGAGCGGCTCTGACTGGGCCATCGCCACCACGGGCGTGGCCGGCCCCGACGGGGGCACCCCGGAAAAGCCGGTGGGCCTTGTATACGTGGGCATCGCCGGCCCCGACGGCGTGCGCGCCGAGCGCCTGATGCTGCGCGGCGACCGCGACTGGATCCGCACGCTGACCTGTCAAAACGCCCTCGACCTCCTCCGCTTACGGGCGACAGCCCGATAGTATCGGGAGCCAGTGCCCGACAGTGTCGGGAGCCAGCGCCCGACAGTGTCGGGAGCCAGCGCCTTCGGCTCCGGGTCGACGCACCCAAGCCCCACGAGCGGGGGGCTTGGGTGCTGCGTTTTGGTTCGATTGGGGCAGTAGTAGGAATAGACGGCGGCAGCCCCACGAGCAGGGGCCTGCCGCCTGCGGCGTTTTGGGGGATGGGGAGACGGGGGAAATGTAGGCCGTCCCCCAAAAGGGATACCCAAGGGACTGGTCCCTTGGGCGGGTGCGGGCAGAGCCCGCCGTTCTCCCCGCGGGATGGCGGGGGAATATGGCGGTCGCGGGAAGGGCTGCAAGACGGTCTTCGCCGCGAGCGGCGAAGCGGGGAAAGGGCGCGTTTTCACCCATAAGGCAACGTGCTTGGCGTAGGACGTGTATATCCATCCCTTGCCGACTACGCTCCCCCGTCCTCCCGGCGCGCCTGCCAACCCTTCCTGAAAGGCAGACCGCCCCGCAACGCGCTTTTCCCCGTAGACCCGCCAAAATCAGGCGCGCCACACAGCAGCGCCTTTGCCCCACCGGGGCAAACAGCGTCGCCCCCGCACCCAGCAGCGTCCCTTGCCCCATCGGGGCAAGGCAGCGTCGCCCCACGCGCGCAGTTCCGACCCGTCATCATTCCTCCACCTCCGCCGCAAGCGCAAGACCGGCGCTGCTATCCCCCCACCTCCCCGTTCCCCAACGCCGCAGGCGGCGGGCCCCTGCTCGTGGGCCCGCCGCCGTCTGCGCCCTCCATCGCCCCGCAAGAAACGCAAAGAAGCGCCCATGCCCCCTGCTCGTGGGGCATGGGCGCGTCAAATCCGGGCCGAAGGCTACTGGCCGCCGGCACTGCCGGCCTCGTGGGGCTTGGGCGCGTCGATTTCGAGCCAAAGGCGCTGGCCGCCGGCACCGCCGGCTGGAATATTTTCGCGGCGCGCGGATATACTACTCCCATCACGCCGGTGCGCCGGCGGAAAAGGAGTGGTAAACAATGCTGGATCGTACTTCGCTGGTCATCACCATCCTCGGCGCCATCAACTGGCTGCTGGTGGGGCTGTTCCAATTCGACCTGGTGGCCTACATCTGCGGCGGTCAGGCCGCGGTGGTCAGCCGCGTGATCTACACCATCGTCGGCATCGCCGGACTGTGGTGCATCTCGCTGCTCTTCCGCGAGCGTCATAACGTCCGCGAGGGCGAATGAGCCGTTCGCACGCCGCGCGCTTCCGGGACGATGTCCGCCGGAAGCGTTTTTTTGCGCGTACCGCCCCGGGGCGTGAACTTTTTGCGCCCGGGAAACGTCCAAAAAGCGACGGGGAAACGAAAATATCTTGCGCCGCCTCGCGCGCGTTTACAAATGGCGCGCAATGTGCTAAAATATTGTTGTGGGGGTGTACACACATGGGCGAGAGAAAGTTTTTGCGCACGTTCATCTGCCTGACGCTGATGCTGTCCATCCTGCTGGGCACGTTTGGCGCGCAGGCCGCCGAGCGCACGGTGACCATTCTGGAACTGACCAACGATTTTGTCTACATACGCTCCAGCACGGGCGAAAACAGCCAGATCATCGGCACGCTGCGCAAGGGCACGCGCATGTTCTACCGCGGCCGCAGCGGGAGCATGGCCTATGTGTGCACGTCGAACGGCACGAAGGGCTATGTCTACGCCGGCTATCTGGAGAAAGTGGGCGAGGCGCGCATCGGCAACATCTACTACGTGCAGAGCTCGTCTCTGGCCGTGTACCGCTCCGCCAGCACCAGCTCCGGGCGTTCGACCACGCTTTCGCACAACTACTACGTGCTGCTCACCGACGCCAATGGCCGCTGGGGAAAGATCCGCTCCCTCAACGGCGGCCAGGGCTACGTATTGCTCAGCGGCCTCAAGCGCGCGTCCGTATAACGGACAAAAAACAGCGTCTCTGCGCGAGGCGCTGTTTTTTTGCGCGCGAGGCCCCCGCCCCTACAAAAACAGCAGCAGGCTCACCGCCATCACCGCCATGCCGGAGATGAGGCCGTAGATGGAGAGGTGATGCTCGCCGTATTCGCGGGCGGCGGGGAGCAATTCGTCGAAGGAGATAAAGACCATGATGCCGGCCACGGCCGCGAAGATGACGCCGAACACCGCGTCGTTCATCAGCGGCAAAAGCAGCAGATAGCCCACCAGCGCCCCCAGCGGCTCGGCAAGGCCCGAGAGGAAGGAATAGCAAAACGCCTTGCGCCGCGAGCCGGTGGCCTGATAGATGGGCACGGACACGGCGATGCCCTCGGGGATGTTGTGGATGGCGATGGCCGCGACGATGGGAACGGCCACGTTCGGCTCCTGCAGGGCGGAAACGAATGTCGCCAGCCCCTCGGGAAAATTGTGTACGGCGATGGCCAGCGCCGTGAGCACGCCCATGCGCATCAATTTCTGCGGCCGGGGCGCGTCTTCGCGCTCGCTCTCCACCAGCCGCGCCTCGTGGGGGTTCTCCTCGGCGGGGATGAGCTTGTCGATGACGGCGATGAGCAGCATGCCGCCGAAAAAGGCGGCCACCGTCGCCCAGGCCCCGCCGCGCGCGCCCAGCTCCGCCGCCAGCGCTTCGCGCGCCGTGGCGAGTATCTCCACCATGGACACATAGATCATCACCCCGGCGGAAAAGCCGAGGCTCACCGAGAGAAAGCGCCGGCTGGTGCGCCTGGCCAACAGGGCGATGAGGCTGCCGACGCCGGTGCTGAGGCCGGCAATGAGCGTGAGGCCAAAGGCCAACAGGACATCGTGCATAAAAGCCCCTTTCTCCGCCGTCCCGCGGCGGTCAGGATGCTGACAAAGCGGGCGATTCGTCAGAGCGTTGAAAAAGCCTTCAAGCCAAGGAAGCAAAGATCGCTCCCGATGTTTGGATATATCCGGACGCTCTTTGCGGCCGCAGGCTTTGTCTGCGCTCTGGGGCGCGGCCGCGATGACCGCGCTTTCTTATGATATACACACAACCCCGGATGGCGAAACAGCCCCCGACAGCGTCCCATTCGCCAACGCACGCTCGATGCGCGCTCCTGGAGGCGCCAACTCGATCGATGCGCCCGGCCCGGAAGGAATACCGACGCCCGCGGAGGGCGCGTGCCGGCTCTGCGGGCGTCGGTCGTTGCCCTGTTCGGCGGCGAGAGCGGCAAAACAGTGGCGCGACGTTTGCGGCAAGGATCGCGGCGGATGTTTTTGCGCCGCCGGCCCCTGCCGCATGTTTTGGCCTTTCGGCGGCCAGATCAGACTTCGACCCACTTCGAGCCGCCCGCAGCGCTCTCCACTACGGCCCGGATGAAGCGCACGCCGCTTACGCCGTCCTCGACGCGGGGGTAATCGTAAATATTCGCGTCGCCGCCGTTTTTCAGAGCGACGAGCGCGGAGACGTAATTGCGGTAGATGTTGGCAAAGGCCGTGACCAGCCCCTCGGGGTGACCGCCGGGCAGTCGGCCCTGCGCGGCGGCCTTTTCCCGGATGCAGCCGGTGCCACGGGCGAGCAGCTGGGTGGCGCCGTCCACGGGTGTGTAGCGCAGATGCTCGGGGTCTTCCTGCACCCATTCCAGCGCGCCCTTGTCGCCGTAGACGCGCACAGCCAGGCCGTTGTAGTGGCCCGCCGCCACCTGCGAGCACCAGTAGGCGCCGTTGACGCCGTTTTCGTACTCGACGATGATGTTGGCGTTGAGGTCGAGCGCCTTGCCATACTTGTTGGTAGTGGCGAGCAGGCGCTTGATCTTCAGGCCGGTGACGTAGTGGACGTAGTTTTCGATGTGGGTGCCGATGTCGCCCACGCAGTTGGCCGCGCCGGAGATGGCGGGGTCGGTGCGCCAGACGGCGATGTTGGTCTGCGTGTTGTTGCCGGTGGCCAGTTCGCCCAAGAGCCAATCCTGCGCGTACTCGGCGTTGACGGAGACGACCTTGCCGATCTTGCCCTCGGCGATCATTTCCTTCATCACCTTGGACATCACATAGCCGGTGTAGGTGTAGGTGACGCCAAAGAGCAGGCCCTTTTCGCGGCTGAGCTTTGCAAGTTCCTCCGCCTGCTCCACGGTAAAGCAGAGCGGCTTTTCGCACACCACGTGGATGCCGGCTTCCAGAAACGCCTTGCAGACGGCGTAGTGGGTGTTGTTGGGGGTGACGACGCTGACAAAGTCGATGCCGTCCTCGCGCGCGGCCTCGGCTTTGGCCATTTCCGCATAGTTGGCGTAGACGCGCGCGGGGTCGAGGCCGTATTCCACGCCCACCTCGGCGTTGCGGTCGGCGTGGGAGCTGAAGCAGCCCGCCACCAGCTCCACACGGTTGTCGAACTTCAGGGCCTTGCGGTGCACTTCGCCGATGAGGGCCTTCATGCCGCCGCCGACCATGCCATATCATTTCCCTCCTATTTGTTGGAGATCGCGTCGTCAAACTTGAAGGTGGAGGGCTTGAAATCGACCTTGCGCACGAAGGCGGCGGCTTCGGTGGCGCCCTCGACGCGGTCCATGCCGCTGTCTTCCCACTCGACGGAGAGCGGGCCATCGTACCCGGCGGCGTTGAGCACGCGGATGATCTCCTCAAAGTTGACGCCGCCGTGCCCCAGCGAGCGGAAGTTCCAGCCGCGGCGCAGATCGCCAAAGTCGATGTGCGAGCCGAGCAGGCCGCTGCGGCCATCGAGCGTGACCGCCGCGTCCTTCATGTGGACGTGGTAGACGCGGTCGATGAAGTCCTGCAGGAAAAGGTGCGGGGTGACGCCCTGCCAGAGCAGGTGACTGGGGTCGAAGTTGAGGCCGAACTCGGGGCGATCGGCGAACTTGTCCAGCAGCTTCTTGGTGGAGTAGTAGTCAAAGGCGATCTCGCCGGGATGCACTTCGAGGGCGAAGACCACGCCGTACTTCTTGAACTCGTCGAGGATGGGCGTCCAGAGGCTGACGATCTTGTCAAAGCCCTCTTCCACCATGGATTCGGGGGTCTGCGGGAAGGAGTAGAGGTAGCGCCAGATGGGGGAGCCGGTGAAGCCGGTGATGATCTTCACGCCGAATTTGGCGGCGGCGGCGGGGGCATTCTTCATCGTCTCCACGGCCCACTTCTGGATGGCTTCCGGCTGTCCGGCGAGGGCCGGGGGCGCGAAGTTGTCCAGGCGCGGATCGGGCAGATCGCCCACGCACTGGCCGATGATATGGCAGGCCATGGCCTTCATGACCAGGCCGTTCTTTTCGAGTTCCTCCTTGATCCAGGCGACGTAACTGTCGTCGGAAAGCGCCTTGTCGATGTCGATGCCGTTGCCCCAGCAGGCCACTTCGAGGCCGTCATAGCCCATCTTTTTGGCCAGGACGCACAATTCGTCGAAGGGCAGATCCGCCCACTGGGCGGTACACAGCGTTACCGGTCTGGTTCCCATAACAAATTCCTCCTTAATATGATAGATCTCATAACGAACACCCGTCTGCGATGGGGAAACAAAACCATCGTCACAAACAACGATATAACAAAACCCTAAAATTGTCAACAGGCAAAAAACCTTTTCCCCAAAAAGACGCATCCCGACCACAGCAACGCCACGATCGCCGCCCCCAAAAACCGCCGCAGGCGGCAGGTCCCTGCGCGTGGGCCTGCCGCCGTCTGCACGCACGACTGTTCCATTCGGAACGAAACACAGCGCCCAAGCCCCCTACTCGTGGGGCTTGGGCGCGTCTACTTCGAGCCAACGGCGCTGGCCGCCGGCACTGCCGGCCCCCCTGCGCGTGGGGCGGGTCTGCGTCTACTTCGAGCCAACGGCGCTGGCCGCCGGCACTGCCGGCCCGAAGGCGCTGGCTGGCGGCACTGCCGGCCTACTCCCAGAAGAGGTCGTCCAGCGTTTTGCCCAGCGCGTGGCAAATTTTCAGACAGAGGTTGATGGTGGGGTTGTAGTCGCCTTTTTCGATGGCGTTGATGGTCTGACGGGAGACGCCCACGCGCTCGGCCAGTTCCTGCTGAGAAAGGTCGAGCGCGGCGCGGGCGGCCTTGAGGCGCAGGTTCTTCATTCCTCCGCCTCCTCCCGCCTGTCCTTGCGGCGCTTTAATGCCATGGTGATGAGCAGCGCTGCGAACATCGCGGCGATCAGCAGGTTGGCGGCGGGGAAGGTGAGTAGCCCATCCTCCACCATGTCGCCGTCAAGAATGACCATCACACCCAGCGCGGCGTTGATGACGAGCATGGCGACAAAGATGCGTTCCCACGTTTTCGGCTTCTCCCGAAGCGCGAAGTAGGCGTCCGTCCACACGCAGCGCAGTACGTAGACCGTGCCCGCGATCAGCAGCAGCACCACCGTCTCCAGAAACGGCCCCGCCCAGGCAAACTGCCACGCCTCGCGCACAAAGCCGTTGACCAGCATCAGTGCCGTCAGCACTTCCAGCGCCAGCTTCGCCGCGTTGGCCCGCGCCTGCGCCTGCCGCTCGTCGTAGCGCGGAGCGCTCTCCTTTCGCTTTTTCAAGACCCCGTAGATGGCCACCGCCAGTATACCGGCCAGCACGCCGCCCGCAAACCATGCGTTCATGTTTATCCCTCCTTGTCTGCTCCCATTATATGCTTTATCCGTCCTTTTGTCAAGTATATCTGACAAAAAATCAAAAATAAATTGCGAAGGGATCTTGTCCCTCCGCAAATACGCTTTACAGGAGCCGCACGCCGCCCGCGGCCAGCTTCTCCTCCACGCCCGCGGGCCAGACGGAGACCTGCACCTCGCCCACGTGCGCCTTGCGCAGAAGCAGCATGCACAGACGGCTCTGGCCGATGCCGCCGCCGATGGTGAGGGGCAGCTTTTCCTCCATCACCGCGCGGTGGAAGGGAAGATCCAGCCGGGCGCGCGCGTCGGCGGCGTTGAGCTGGCGGAACATGCTGGAGGCGTCCACGCGGATGCCCATGGAGGAAACTTCCAGACAGCAGTCCAGCTCCGGGTGGTAGTAGAGCAGATCGCCGTTGAGCGACCAATCGTCGTAGTCCGGGGCGCGCACGCCGTGGGGACGGCCGTCGCCCAGCGGCCAGCCGATGTGCTTGACAAACACGGCGCGGTGCTTTTTCACGAACGCCTGCTCGCGCTCCTCGGGCGCGAGGCCGGGGTACATGTCGAACAGTTCCTCGCTGGTGACGAAGGTCAGGTTCGCCGGCAGGCGCGGGTGCAGGGCGGGGAAGCGGCTGTGCAGCACGGTCTCCGCCTCCAGCACGGCGGCGTGGATGCGCGCGGCGGTGCGCTCGAGGTAGGCCTCGTTGCGCTCTGTGCGGGTGATGACCTTTTCCCAGTCCCACTGATCGACGTAGATGGAGTGGAGGTTGTCGGTCTCCTCATCGCGGCGGATGGCGTTCATGTCCGTGTAAAGGCCGCTGCCGGGCGCGTAGCCGTACTTGCCGAGGGCGAAGCGCTTCCACTTGGCCAGGGACTGCACCACCTGTATTTCCACGCCGGGATCGTCGTGGCAGTCGAAGGCCACCTTGCGCTCCACGCCGCAGAGGTCGTCGTTGAGGCCGGTGTCCCTACGCACGAACAGCGGCGCGGACACGCGCGTCAAATTGAGCGCGGCGGAGAGCTGCTGCTGAAAGCAGTCCTTGAGTATCTTGATCGCCTGCTGCGTTTCCAGCAGCGTCAGTTCGCTTTGGTAGCCCTTGGGGCAGATGTGTTTCATCGGCGTTCGTCCTTCTTCGTGCAGTGTCCGCGGCAGGCGCGGGAATATGGACAATTATCGCACGCGCTCTGCCCCTTTGTCAAGATAAATGCGCGCAAACGGCGGACGAGTATCCACGCCGCGGCGAAGATGACGGCAAAGGCGGCAATGTAGGCGAAAACGACCATGCTAGGCCCCCAACAGGCTGCCCAACTGGAACACCAGCAGCGCCATCACGTAGGCCACGCCCAGCTGCATCAGCACCGAGAGCAGCGTGTACTTCCACGAGCCGGTCTCGCGGCGGATGGCAGCCACGGCGGAGACGCAGGGCGTGTAGAGGAGGATGAAGACGAGGTAGGCGTAGGCGGAGAGCGGGGTGAATTTCGTCACCAGCAGCGTGCCAAGCTGCGCCGTGGAACCGGCGGCGTAGAGCACCTGCATGGTGGAGACGACCGCTTCCTTGGCCACCAGGCCAGAGAGCAGGGCCACGCTCTTTTGCCACTCGCCGAAGCCCAGGGGCGCGAAGATGGGGGCGATGAACGCGCCCAGACGCCCGAACATGGACTGCGCCGGGTCTGTGACCATCTGGAAAGACGGCGAGAAGGACTGCAAAAACCACACCACCACGCTCATGGCGAAGATGATGGTGCCGGCGCGGACGATGAAGTCCTTGGCGCGGTCCCAGAGGCGGCGGGCGACGTTTTTCACCGACGGCACGCGGTAGGCGGGCAGCTCCATGACAAAGGGCGTCTCGCCCTCGCGGAAGGTGGTCTTGCGCAAAATGAGCCCGGCCACGACCATCATGATGATGCCCAGCAGGTAGAGGCTCAGCACCACCAAAGCGCTGTTGCCGGGGAAGATGGCGGCGGTGATGAGGCCGTAGACCGGCAGCTTCGCGCCGCAGCTCATAAAGGGCGTCAGCAGAATGGTCATGCGCCGGTCGCGCTCGTTTTCCACGCCGCGGGCGGCGATGACCGCCGTGGTGGTGCAGCCAAAGCCCATCAGCATGGGAATGAAGGAGCGGCCCGAAAGCCCGAAGCGGCGCAAGAGCCGGTCGGTGATGAAGGCGGCGCGGCTCATGTAGCCGCTGTCCTCCAGGATGGACATAAAGAGGAAGATGATGAGT
>DVGE01000278.1 GCA_018712885.1 Candidatus Pullichristensenella stercoripullorum
TTCATGGAGAAAAAGGGCACGTTCTACATCACCACGCCCATCTACTACCCCAGCGGCAACATGCACATCGGCCACACCTACACCACCGTGGCCGCCGACACGATGACGCGCTTCAAAAAGCAGCTCGGCTACGACGCCTATTTCCTCACCGGCACGGACGAACACGGCCAGAAGATCGAGCGCAAGGCGGCGCAGGCCGGCAAGACGCCCAAGGAATTCGTCGATGAGATCGTCGCCGCCACCAAGGACTTGTGGAAACTGATGAACATCGAATACGACGATTTCATCCGCACCACGGACGAGCGCCACATCAAGGCCGTGCAGAAGATCTTCAAAAAGTTCTATGAGCAGGGCGACATCTACAAGAGCGCCTACGAGGGCCAGTACTGCGCCGAATGTGAGTCCTTCTGGACGCCCACGCAGCTCAAGGAAGGCAACCTCTGCCCGGACTGCGGCCGCCCCACCGAGACGGCGCGCGAGGAGAGCTACTTCTTCCGCATGAGCAAGTATCAGGACTGGCTCATCGACTATATCGAGACGCACCCGGACTTCATCCAGCCGCCGTCCCGCGCCAATGAGATGCTCAACAATTTCCTGCGCCCCGGCCTGCAGGACCTGTGCGTGAGCCGCACGTCGTTCAAATGGGGCGTGCCGGTGGATTTTGACCCGGGACATGTGGTCTATGTGTGGATCGACGCGCTCTCCAACTACATCACCGCCCTGGGCTACGCCAGCGACGATGATTCGCTGTACCGGAAGTACTGGCCGGCGGACGTGCACCTGGTGGGCAAGGAAATCGTGCGCTTCCACACCATCTACTGGCCGATCATGCTCCACGCGCTGGGGCTGCCGCTGCCCAAGCAGGTGTTTGGCCACGGCTGGCTGCTGTTCGGCAACGACAAGATGTCCAAATCCAAGGGCAACGTGGTCTACCCCGGCCCCATCGTCGAGCGCTACGGCGTGGACGCGCTGCGCTATTACCTGATGCGCGAAATGCCCTTCGGCGCGGACGGCAACTACACCAACGAGGCCATGCTCAATCGCACCAACGCCGATCTGGCCAACGACCTGGGCAACCTTTTGAGCCGCACGGTGGCGATGATCGAGAAGTACTTCGGCGGCGAAGTGCCCGCCCCCGGCGCGGAGGAAGATGTAGACAGGGCGCTGCGCGAACGCTTCGAGGCGTTGCCCGCCATCGTCGAGCGCGAGATGGACGCCCTGCAATTCTCCGTGGCGCTTGCCGAAATTTGGAAGCTCATCGGCGACTGCAACCGCTACATCGACCTCACCCAGCCGTGGGTGCTCGGCCGCAGCGAGGAGGGCAAGCCCCGCCTTCAGACCGTGCTCTACTACCTGGCCGAGTGCTGCCGCGCCGTGGCGGTATACGTCGGCCCCACCATGCCCTCGACCCCGGCGCGCATGTTCGCCCAGCTCGGCGTGGAGGATGAAAGCCTCAAGACCTGGGAGAGCGTGCAGGCCTTCGGCCAGCTCAAGCCCGGCACGCATGTGCGCAAGGGCGAGCCCCTCTTCCCGCGCATCGACATCAAAAAGGAGCTGGAGGAACTGGCCAAGGCCGAACCTGCCGCCCCCGCGCCCAAGGCGGAGGAGAAACCGCCGCAGGAGGAAAAGGGCTTTGGCACGATCGCCATCGACGATTTTGCCAAGGTGCAGCTCGTCACCGCCAAAGTGACCGCCTGCGAGCGCGTGCCCAAGAGCGACAAGCTGCTCAAGGAGACCCTGGACGTGGGCGGCGAGACGCGCACCGTGGTCAGCGGCATCGCCCAGTGGTACACGCCCGAGGAAATGGTCGGCAAGACCGTGGTGCTGGTGAAAAACCTCGCCCCACGCAAGATGCGCGGCGTGGTCAGCGAGGGCATGCTGCTGTGCGCCTCGGACAAGGACGGCAACTTGAAGCTCGTCACCGTCGAGGGCGGGGACTTCGCCCCCGGCGCGGAGATCGGCTGAACAACGCGCCGCGCGGGAATACACGCCCGCGCGGCGTTTTGGGAGGATACTATGCGTTTGTTCGATTCCCACGCCCACATTGCCTCGGATCGCTTCGCGGGCGACCTTCCCGGCGTGCTTGAGCGCATGCGCGCGGCGGGCGTTACCGCCTGCGTGGTGGTCTGTGACCCCGGCGACGACGAGCCCGACCACGAGCGCGCCTTGGAGATCGTGCGGCAAAACCCTGATTTCCGCCTCGCCGCCGGCGTGCACCCGCACAATGCCCGCAACTGGTCGGACGATATGGAAACAACGCTGCGCGGGCTTTGGGCGCTGCCCGAGTGCACGGTGCTGGGCGAGATCGGGCTGGACTATCACTACGACCTCTCCCCGCGCGAAAAGCAGCGCGAGGTGTTTGAGCGACAGCTCGACCTGGCGCTGGAGCTGGACATGCCGGTGCAATTGCACATCCGCGAGGCGCACGGCGAGGCCATGGAGCTGATGCAGCGCCGCCACAAGGCCGGCACGCTGCCGCGCGGCATCATGCACTGCTTTTCCGGCAGTTGGGAACTGGCCAAAGTTTACCTCTCATTTGGATACTATATATCGCTCTCCGGCGTGGTAACGTTCAAAAACGCCAACAAGCTGCTGGACGTGGCGAAAAATGTGCCCCTCGACCGCCTGCTAGTGGAGACGGACTGCCCCTACATGGCCCCCGTGCCGATGCGCGGCCAGCGCAACGAGCCGTCGTTTGTGCAATACACCTTCGCGCGCGTGGCCGAACTGCGCGGGGAGGACCCGGAAACGCTGGCGGAGCAGCTGTGGGAGAATACGGTGAGGGCGAATTCGTGAACCGCGGGTTTTCCGCCGTCACCAGCAACTCTTCCATGTGATCATGGAACAAACGCCCGATATGCCGTTGCGCAGCTGAAACGGTTGACGGATGCGCGGCAACCCTCGCATATCGCCAATCATCCCGATATTTCCTGGGCTTTGGGCGATCGCGGCATTGGCATGCCTGAAGACCGCGTCGCCGAGAAATACAGAAAAATGCAGGAACTGCCAGCCATCCGATCAGAAAGGAAAATGTGCGATGAAGAAGCTCGCTCGCGCAGGCTTGATCCTTTTCATCCTCCTGGAGCCATGGCTTGTCAGTTTGCTCCATAGCGAAATCCTTACGGCGAAATACTGCGACGAAAGCATCCTTGAAGCGTGCGACGCCCACGGCATGCTCGCAACGGATACCATCAAGATCCTGGATTATGAACCGTTCGCCTACTGCAAGGTCTATGCGAAGTCAGCAGAGGCGGGCAATGTAGCCATTCTGGTCTATGAATTTGCCAGCGACGAGTGGAATGTCGTTTCCTGGCATACCGTATGGTCCAAATCCGGAAGCGCCGATGGGTTTATGTGGCCATATATCCGCTGACGCCCCATCAGGCATCGCGCCGCCCGCACATATCCGTGCGGGCGGCGTGTTTTGCGTTATTCGGTGTGTTCGCGGTAGTAGTCCGCGGCTTCCTCGTAGTCGAAAAAGTCATAGTAGTTGTCGTAATAGAAGTCTTCCTCGTTGGCGTAGGAGGAGGCGTTGAAGCGGTCTTCTTCCTCCTCCTCGTAGTCGCGGCGCGGGGAGGAGAAGGTGATGGGCGGGTCGTAGCCGCCCGGCCAGACTTCTGTGACCTCGCCGTCCACCGTGCGCGCCGAGTAGATGACCTCGCCGTCCTCGTCGTAGTAATCGTAGATGTAGATGTCCACCAGTTTTCCGTCCACGTAGCGCCGTTCGTGGTCGGATATTTTTCCATCCCCGAGCGGCGTATTGTCGATGTCTTTGACATACATGCCCACAAAGGGCGGCTCTGTGCGCACGCGCTCCTCGTAGGCGGCGCGCACTGCCGCGGCCTCTGCCGCCGCCTCCGCGCGCCGCCGGGCGGCGAGGACTTCGGCTTCCTCGGCGACGGTATCGGCAAAGGCGCGCGTCTGCTCGTTCCAAAGCCGTTCCGGGCGGTATTTGGCGCTGAGGCGCAGATACATGTCCGCGTTGTCCACATTGCCGTTTTCGTAGGCGACGTATGCGTCGCAGAGGAAGTAGCGGGCGTAGTCCTCGTCGGTGTTGCAGCCGTGCATGAACCAGTAGGACATCTCTTCCTGCGCTTCCTCATAGCGGCCTTCCGCCAGCAGCGCTTCGACGTTGGCGCGGCCCTGCCGGCGCTGCATGTCCTCGATCATGTACGGCGCGCACTGCGCCGCCGCCACCACGATCAGGATCAGCGCCGCCGCGATCAGCATCCAGTATTTGCGCACGAATCCCATGGTTCCCCTCCCCCTCAGGCGACAGCGCCGTCAGCGCAGCTTCTCCACCTCGTCCAGATACAGCGATATTTCCCCGCACCGGGGACAGACGGCGACCTTGGGCTTGCCGACCCTGCCGCCAAAGAGCTTGTTTTCGTCCTTGGCGAGCACAAGGCCGTAGCCCGCGCCCTGCACGCGCAGATCGCAGCTTTCCTTCATTTCCGCGCCGCAGCGCAGGCATTTGCGCATGGGAAACGCCCCTTTCCAAAAACCGCCCGGAACACGGGAATTCCCCCGTGCCCGGGCGGTCTGTTTGCTAATGGATGTCCTCGGAGAGCGCGCGCCCCTTGGCGCGGCGGCCGGGGGCAACGTCGGCGAGCGTGGCGCGGCTGGTGTGGGGGATGGCCCGCCAGCGCGGCGGCACGATCAGCGCCGAAAGGTTGGCCGGGAACCAGGTCAGGGCGATGAGCCAGAAGCCCAGCACGCCCGGCATCTCCCGCCCCGGCTTTTTGCCCGCCATGCGGCAGATCAGCGCCGCGCCAAGGCTGATGGCGGCGATGTAGACGATGGCCACCGCCACCGCCAGCGCCGCCACCACTTCCACGCCGCCCAGCCCCGCCACGAAGCGCACCGTCTCGACCGCAGCCACCGCGCCCGGCACCAGACAGACGAACTGCATGATGTTGCCGAGGAAGAAGACGGCAAGGTCGAGCGCCTGCAAACTGCGATGGCGAATGGCGCGCCAAAGGAGCTTGGGCCCGTAGCGAAGCGTGCACTGCATGGAGCCGCGGAACCAGCGCCGCCGCTGCTCGAAGGAGACCCAGAAGCCCACGGGCTGTTCATCGTAGGTGACGGCGTTTTCGAGGTAGGCGATCTTTTCGCCGCGCAGCCCGCACTGGGCGGAGAGCTCCAGATCCTCCGTCAGCGTGCACGTGTTCCAGCCCATTTCGCGGATGAGGTCGGCGCCCAGCACCACGCC
This sequence comes from Candidatus Pullichristensenella stercoripullorum, assembly GCA_018712885.1. GTDB lineage: Bacteria > Bacillota > Clostridia > Christensenellales > Aristaeellaceae > Pullichristensenella > Pullichristensenella stercoripullorum. The sequence continues at coordinate 5,213 of DVGE01000278.1, forward strand.
GGTGCCGTTGAGAAGGCCCGACATGCCCAGCGCCGCGCGGCCGCGGTTGAAAAAGCGGCTCATGAACCAGTAGAACACGCTCATGCCGCCCGCCACCCAGCTCTCGCGGGAGTTCTTGCTGTCGCGGAAGCCCTGGCCGATGCGCGCGCCATGGCAGAGGGCGTCGTTTGCGGCCTGCAGGAAGCCGGGGTCGACGAGATTGTCCGCGTCAAAGACGCAGAAGGCGTCGTAGTCCATGTCCAGAAGCTGCCCAAAGGCAAAGCGCAGCACGTCGCCCTTGCAGCAGACCCGCTCCGTGCAGGGCAGAACGCGCGCGCCGGCGGCTGCTGCTGCGTCCGCGGTATCGTCCGTGCAGTTGTTGGGGATGACCCAGACGTCGAACAGCTCGCGCGGATAGTCCTGCGCAAGCAGCGTGCGCACGGCCTCGCCGATCACGCCGGCCTCGTTGCGCGCGGCGATCACCGCGGCGATGCGCTTTTGCGGCGCGGCGGCGGGAAACCCGCGATTTTTGCGGAAAAGGCCCAGCACGATCACGCCGGCAAAATAGACCAGATAGAGCGTGCCGAGTATATTCAAGATGAGCAGCAGCGTATCGCCCACGCCCTTTCCTCCCTTGCCCGTTTTCGTCCGTCTATTATAGCACAAAGAATCGCCACAAACGCGCGGGATGGATTAAAAGATGATGAAAAAAGCGGTCGCGGCGGGATGCACACCTATCTGACGTTTTTTTGCGGCCGCGCGTTCCCTTTTCGCTCCCATTTTCGCGCCCGCCTGTATAAAGGCGGCAAGATCTGCCGACGATAAAAGCATCATCCGATGAAATGGAGGGCTTTGGCTTGCTTCGCCGCTTTTTCTGCGCGCTTCTGGCGCTGACGCTTTGCATACTGTTCGCCGCCCCGGCGCGGGGCGAGGGCGTTTATGACTTTATCCGCCTGCACGTGGTGGCTTCGGGCGATACGGACTGGGAACAGGCGGTGAAACTGGCCGTGCGCGACGCCTGCCTGGAAAAGGCACGGGAGGTGGCCGCCGGTTGCGAAGACGCGGACGCGGCCTACGCCGCCCTCAACGCCCATCTTGCCGAATTTCAGACCGCCGCCGCCATCGCGGCGCGGGAGATGGGCTTTGTGGGCGAGGTGACGGTGGAGACGGGCGTGTTCGCCTTTCCCGACCGCGTCTACGGGGCGCTATTCGTGCCCGCGGGCGACTACCGGGCGCTGCGCGTGACCCTCGGCGGGGGCGGCGGCCACAACTGGTGGTGCGTGCTCTACCCCTCTTTGTGCGTGGTGGACGAGGCGGCGTATTTTGCCGGGGAGGATATGCCCATCGAGTTCTATTCCAGCGTGGGGCGCTTCCTGCGCGGTCTGTTTGGAGGCTGAAATGAAGGATACAGGCAAACGCATTTTCCTCTTCGTGCTGGCGCTCATGCTGGCCATGCCCGCTACCTATTCGGCGACGGTGCTGGAGGTCGGCTCCTCGGGCGAGAACGTGCGCAAGGTGCAGCAGCGCCTCATC
>DVGE01000279.1 GCA_018712885.1 Candidatus Pullichristensenella stercoripullorum
TACACCTCGCAGGTGGTTCGCACAAAATTTGGGATGGTCTCCATAGGCGCCGTCTGTTTGCACCGAAAAACGTAAAAATTCGGGCATTTTGAGGGCTTTTTTTCGAATTGTTCCTTGTTTCCAACTTAAAAACAGTGTATACTATTTCTACATAAAATATCCAATGAGGTGATTCCCTTGGACTTCTGGCAGAACATTGGCCCCTTTGTCCTGGCGGTCGTCGCCGTTATCATCAACGGCGTGCCGCAGCTGCTTTACGCGCAGGCGCGCGGCTTTGCGCTCAAGCCGGCGGGTCTTGCCTATCTGGTCGGCGCGTTCGGCAACCTCTTTACTGGCTCGGTCACGCCCATCTCCAGCCAGGCGGAGACCATCACCGTCGCCAGCGTGAAAAAGGACTTGCGCAACAACGTCAGTTCTATTCTGTTGGCTGCGGTGCTGATGATCATTTTGGGTTTGTGTGGCGGCGTTACGAAGATCTCTGATTTCGCCGGTCCCGCCGTGGTCTCCGGCATGATGAGCGGCGTGGGCCTCATCCTTGCGGGCGTGTCGTGGGATATGTTCGGGCAGGAGAAGCGCACCACGCTGGTCTCCATCGTGTCCGCGATTCTCGCCTATGCCATTTTCCTCAACGACGCCAACAAAGTGGTGTGGACCATCTTCATCTCCGTCGTGGTCTCTACCGCGGACTTCCTGCTTTTGCAGAAGCGTCGCGTGGATCTTTCCACGCTCGTGGAGCCCGGCCGTGAGACCGTTGAGATGAGCGCGGAATGGCGCTTCTGGAAGAAAGCCTACTGGAGCGATTTCAACATCATCAAGCCCACGATCAACCTTTCCGTCGTCCTGGGCGCGCTCAGCTTGATGATGCTCAATATCGGCGCCAACATCTCCTTTGGCGGCATCACGGCGAGCATGGCCAGCACCGCGCAGAACTTCGACCATCTCTCCATCATCAACTCCCTGGCGGATATCCCCAGCGCCCTCTTTGGCGGCCCGCCGATCGAGGCCATCATCTCCGGCACTGCCGGCGCGCCCTGGCCGGTGATGTGCGGCATCGTCTTCATGCTGGTAATGGGCATCCTCGTCCTGCTCGGTCTCATCGGTCGTCTGGGCAAGTACCTGCCCGCGCAGAGTATCTCCGGCTTCCTGCTCGTGATCGGCATCGCCATGACCTTCGCGCCCAACCTCGTCACCGTCACCACCAGCGAAAACGCCATGAGCGGCTACATCGCCCTGGGCGTGACCGCGTGGAGCAAGAACCCCTTCTTGGGCATGGTCGTGGGCGTGCTGGTGCGCTATCTGGGCGTATACGTCGGTCTGGTTTAAGGAGGCGCGCTATGCAGAACTGGCCTCAGACGCATACCGTCCACCTCGCGCCGGACTACTCCGTGGAACTGCCGCTGCTGGACATCGGCGATGGGTTCCGCATCTACTCCTTCGATATGACCGGCGAAGCCGAATGGAACCGCGTGGCGGCGCGGGAACTACTGAAAAAGCTGGAGCCCTACGCCTTCGACGGCATCGTGACGGTGCAGACGAAGTCCTGCGGCCTGGCGCAGGCTATCAGCGCGAATTTCCCGCGCTATTTGGAGCTGCGCAAGAGCCGCAAGAGCTTTATGATCGACCCCAAGGGCGTGAAGGTGCAGTCCATCACCACCCACGGGCAGCAGGAATTGTGGATCGGCCGGGAGAAGTACGGCCATTTCCAGGGAAAGAAGTTATGCTTCCTGGACGATGTGGTTTCCACCGGCGGCACCATCGAGGCGGTTTTCGCCCTCGCCAAGGAGATCGGCATAGAGATCGCGGTCATCGCCTGCGCGCTCACGGAGGGACAGGAGCGCACGGAATACAAGGGCATCCCGCTGGTCTGCCTCGACCACATCCCCCTGCCGGGCAAGGAATGATCTTTACGCTCTAAAATCGAATCGCGCATCCGCTTGGAGGCGCAACAGAAAACGCCGGACAGCCTTTGGTTGTCCGGCGCGCCTTTTGGCATCCATCCCATGTTCCTGACGTCTTCAGGACGCTTCCTTTTTTGTTAATCATGCGTTATAATCTTGTATAAAGCGGTGCTCGCGTGTTGGGTCATAGATCGCGGGACTTTTGATCGTCTGACCACAGCGCCGCTTTTTGTTTACGCCTCGGCTGCTTCTATCGCCAAAACTTGACCAGGGGAGGCTTGCAAAGTGCATACAGGGGATGATCGGATCTATTATGCAAAATCGCCGGGCGCCGATGGGTATCAGGAAACGGTGGGCGAGCATCTAAGCAAGGTCGCGCATTTGGCTGGTATCTTTGGCGAAGAGACCGGACAGCGCTGCGCAGCTCGTCTTGCGGGCCTTTGGCACGATTTTGGAAAGTACAGCGAGGACTTTCAAGAGGTGCTTGCAGGCATGCGGCACGGCGTGGATCATGCCTTTCCTGGCGCGGCATTTCTTGACTTCGTGGGCAAGGAGAGGCTGCGCGCGGTGATCGAGGCGATCAACGGGCATCACGATGGCCTGCGAGCGCTGGAAGAATTAAGGCCGTCGATGCTCGAAAGCTGGCAGTGTGAGCGGATGTTGCGCTGTCCATCCGGCAAAACCGCTTCGCTGCGCGGCAAAGAAGGATATATCAGGGCGCGCGACGCCTTTCAACGAGACTTTCCGCACTTTCGCAAATCCGATTTTCTTCTACAAGCGGAGGTGTTTTCTTCTCCTGAAGAGCAGATGCTGTATACACGCATGCTGTTTTCTTGCCTTGTAGACGCCGATCACTGTGTTTCAGCAGCAACGGCAGCAAGCCAGGAGATAGCGCAGGAGCCTGTGTCGCCGCCATCCTGGGAAGATGCGCTCGCGGCTTTGGACGCTCTGCGACGTTCCCTGCGCCGCGATTCCGTGGCTGACCCTGCGCTTATCGCCTTGCGCGATCGCTTATTTGACTGTTGCGGCGAGGCGGGGAAGGGCGAGAGCGGCCTATACACATTGACCGCTCCGACCGGAATGGGCAAAACGCTGGCGCTGCTCAACTTTGCCTTGCATCAACGCAAGCGCCGCATCATTATCGTCTTGCCCTTCTTGTCGCTCATTGAACAAAGCGCCCGCGAATACGCGAAAGTCATCCCCAATATTCTCGAGGATCATAGCCAACAGGAATACGGCGAGGAGCACCGCGCGTTCTGCGCCCGTTGGGATAGCCCCTTTATCATTACCACCTCCGTGCGCTTCTTCGAGGCGCTGTTTCGCTGGAAGCCGGGAGACTGCCGCAAACTCCATAACATCGCGCAAAGCGTGATCGTTTTTGATGAAGCGCAGAGCCTGCCGTTACAACTCGCCCAGGCTACGCTGAGGGCAGTACACGCGCTTTGTGAGCGTTATGGTTGCAGCGTCGTCTTCTCCACCGCCACCCAGCCGAAATTCGCGGCGCTTTCGAATATCGAATGGCGACCGACAGAAATATGTCCGTGGCACCCGGCATTATATGCAAGCCTGCGGCGCACGCGGGTCGAGTGGCGCGTTCAGAGTCCGACGCCATTGGAAGCGATCGCCGAGGAGATGGCCCGGTCTGACAGCGTTTGCTGCATCCTCGATCTCCGCAGGCACGCGGCCGATTTGTACAGGATGCTCCGGCAACACTGCCCAGCGGAGGAGTGCTTCTTTCTGACGACAGATAAGTGCCCCGCGCATCGCAGCGCGCTGATCGACCGCGTCCGCGCGCGTCTGCGCGAGGGATCGCCCTGTCGGGTGGTCTCTACGCAGTGCATCGAGGCTGGGGTGGATCTGGACTTTGGACGCATGTACCGCGCCCTCGCTCCACTGGAGGCGATCATCCAGTCGGCAGGGCGCTGCAACCGCAACGGACGTCTGCCCGATGGCGGCCATGTATGCGTATTCATTCCCGAAGTGGACGGCAAGCTCTATCCCAGCGACGCCTATGGCCGCGCGGCTATGCGCGTATTGGAGATGCTCTCCGCCGGCGAGATCGACATCCACGATCCAGCGCATATCGACGAATATTATCGCCGCCTGCTTCAGGACGCACGCGACGATCCGGCCCTGACCGACGCGGTGCGCCGCCGCAGCTACGAGGAAGTTTCCGAGCATTACCGCCTTATCGACGACCGTGCCGTGCAGGTCATCGTGCCTTACGAAGGCGAACGAGCGCTGTTTGACGCCATCCGACAGGAATTGCAGCGCGCAAATTGTCTCACGCCGCAACTGCTCCGCGCCGCCACGCCCATTACAGTGGCCACTTTTGTCCACGCCCGCTGCGAGCGCTTCGCGGAGCCGCTATTTTTGCCCGCCAAGCGTGGAGAACCGCCGCGATCCAGCGGATACTATCTGCTCCGTCCGCAATACGAGGAGCTCTATACAGAGGAAATGGGTCTCCAATGGCCGGGGGGAAAAACGAATAAATATAAATAATTTTAGAAAATCTTTAAAAAATACTTGATATTCGATGGAAATACATTCACAATTAACTTGACAGCAAATTTGCTGCGGAGTTGAAACAAATTTTCTGTAAATGTCCCGCTTGTTCTGGCGGGGCGGAAAGGGAGGTGAACGGCTTGGAGATCACCATGGAGGTGTGGGGGGATCTCGCCTGCTGGACGGCGCCATACGGAAAAGTGGAGCGGCTCAGCTACCCCTTCCCCACGCCCTCGGCGGTGCGCGGGATCTACAGCAGCATCTATTCCAAAAAAGATGAGTTCTACTGGCAGGTCACGCGCATCGAGGTGCTCAACCCCATCCAGTACATCAGCTTCAAGTGCAACGAGGTCAAGAAAAAGGTCAAGGACAAGCCCATCTACGCCGATGAGGAGCGCACGCAGCGCCAGACCGTGGCCCTGCGCGATGTGCGCTACCGCTTCTCCGCCGTCATCTGTCCGCGCGAGACGTTTCGCGGCACGCTGGCGCAGCTCAACGAGCAGGCTTTGCGGCGCATCCGCAGCGGCAAGACGTACTACCAGCCCTCGCTGGGCCTGCGGCAGTTCGTCGGCTACTTCGAGGAGAGCGACAAAAGCCGCGCGCCCATATGCGAGGACATGGACGCTGGATGGATGGTCTACGACATCTTCGATCTGCACGACCCCGAGGTGCGCAAAAAGACGCAGCCCCGCCTGTCGCTGTACCACGCAGTGATGAAGCAGGGCGTCATCGAAGTGCCGCCTTACGACAGCCCGGACGTGTTGAAGGGGGATGCCCTATGTTGAACGCGCTGTACCAGTACGCCGTGGAGCGGCAGCTCGCCCTGCCCGTGGGCTTCGTGGCCAAGACGGTCAAGGCGTTTCTCTGCCTCGGCGCCGACGGCCGCTTTCTGGGGCTGGAGCGCTCAGACGGCCGCCCCTATGCCGCGCCGGACATCGGCAGCCTTGCCAACGGCACCAGCCGCTGCAACCCGCTGGTGGAAAAGGCCGGCATCGTCGTGCCCGAAGCGCCGGGCGCCAAGAGCGACTATTTCCAAAAAGTCCTCGAAGACGGCGCGGGCGCGCTTCCCGCGCTGGGTGCGTGCCTGACGGCCCTGCGCGACGCGCAAACGCTGGAAGCCATGCGCCGCGAAGTGGAGCGCGAAAAGATCAAGCCCGGCGACCGCGTGACCTTCCTGGTGGATGGCGCGAACATTCTCGAAATTCCGGGGCTGGTCGAATGGTGGCAGGCGTACCGCGTCCAGTTCACGGCGACGCAGAACAAGGCAAGGAGCCTCTGCCTGATCACCGGGCAGCCGACCGTGCCCATGGAGACCGTTCCCCCCATCAGCGGCCTCGGCCCGGTGGGCGGGCACCCGCGAGGCGACGCCCTGATTTGCTTTGATAAGGACGCCTTCTGCTCCTACGGCCTTTCGCAGGCCGCCAACGCGCCCGTTTCCGAGACCGCCTACGCGGGCGTGAAGGCGGCGCTGGACGAGCTGCTCAAAGGCGCGCCCATCCTTGCCGGCATGAAGTTCGTCCACTGGTACGACCGCGCCCTGCCCACCGAGGAGGACGCGCTGGACGAGCTGCTCAAGGGCTTTGCGGACGATGACGGGGAGGGCGAAGAGAGCGTCGCCGCGCCGCCGCCCGTCAGCGACGAGGCCGCGCGCGCCCGGGCGGACGCATTGCCCCGCAGCGTATACAGCGGCATGGAGCCATCGCCGCTCCTGGACCGCTATTACATCCTCCTGCTCTCCGGCGTCAACGGCCGGGTGATGATCCGGCGCTACGAGCAGGGCGCTTATGAGGAACTGCAGCGCAAGCTCTCCCTGTGGCACGACGACCTCTCCCTCTGCCGCATGGACGGCGTGAGCGCGGCCAAAAGCTACAAGCTCAACGCCCGCCTCTATCG
>DVGE01000280.1 GCA_018712885.1 Candidatus Pullichristensenella stercoripullorum
TCTTGGACGGCCAGCTCTGGGCGCTGCCGGGCATGGACGCCTCCCAGAGCGAGGCCGTGGCCGGCTTCCCGCTCGATCAGCCGCGCGGACAGGCCGTCCTCACCGCCAGCGGCCTCTACGCCGCCGCCGACTTTTTCACCCTCGTGCGCCGCGATACCGACCCCGCGCAGCGTGCCTCCGTGCGCCTTACCGTGCTCTCCGGCCACTCGGAAAACGTGGAAAACGCCGCCTACGCCTTCGGCGCGGAACGCGGCGATGTGGAAGTGACCCTCGTCCAGCAGTCCGGCGATGTGCTCGAAGCCATGCTCAGCCGCTCCCCGGAGATCGACGTCTATTGCTTCTCCGCCTCGCTTCCTGAGTACGAAGCCCTCCGCGCGCGCGGCTTCCTGCCGTCTCTGGACGGTCTTACGAACACATGTTCGTTTGCCGAAAGCTGTTATCCCTTCGCGCGGGACGCCTGCACGGCGGACGGCGCGGTGGTCGCCCTGCCCGTGGAGGCCGGCTTCAACGCCCCGCTCTCCTATGACGCGGGCGCGCTTGCCAAACTGGGCCTGACGAAAGACGATCTCCCCGCGACCTGGCCGGAGTTTTTCTTGAGCCTTGCATCGCTTTCGGAAGCCGCCGACCGCGCCGGGCTTTATCTCTTCGAACCGCAGCAGGGCTGGGAGTCCCTGCGCGATGTGCTCTTTGACGCCATGCTCGCCGAATACGCCGCCCACATCTCCCAAGCAGAGGACGGCTACGACACGCCGGCGTTCCGCGCCGCGCTGGAAGCCTTCGCGGCCGTGGACTGGGCAAATATCGGCCTTCTCAGCGACGAACAGGCCTTCGCCTACGAGGCGGACGACGCCCCCTTCGCCGGCGACGGCACAAACCGCGTGATCTTTGCCGCCTACGCCGACGTCAGCGCGCAGAGCGACATGGCCGCGTCCGGCCTGCAATGGCTGCCGCTGGGCTTTTCCGAGGACGTCGGCCCAGTGGTCGCCGCCGATGTCACCGTGGCCTTCATAAACCCCTTCTCCGCTCACCCGGACGAGGCGCGCGCCTTTGTGGAAACGCTCGCCGTGACCATGGACGCGGTCACCCGCCTCGAACTTTCCCCGGCCTGTGACGAGCCGGTGCCGCTCGACACCTTCGAGACCGACCTCGCCGACTACGACCGCTCCCTCGCCGACGCGCGCGCGGCGCTCGAAGCCGCCGAAGGGGAGGACAGGCAGACCTTCGCGGAGATGATCGACTTCTACGAACAGGCCCGGGCGGACTATCTCGCCGAGGACGGCTGGAAGGTCAGCGCCTCCGCCCTCGCCGCCTGCCACGAGCGCGCCGCATACATGCTCCTTGCCCGCAGCCTCTTTTCCGGCGAGAGCGACATGACCGCTTACGAGGCGGCGCAGCAGTTCAAGGCCGGGGCGCTTTCCACGGACGGCTTCATCCGTCAGCTCGACCGCATGCTTTCCATGCAGCGGCGCGAAAACGCCTGACCGCGCCCCCAAATATTTATGCTATGCAGGAGAACCAAACGATGAAAAAACTTCTCTCTCTTATCCTTATGCTCGCCGTCATCCTTCTGCCCGTCAGCGCTCTCGCCGCGAGCGGCGACGCTATCCTGCTGCGGCAGGGCGAGGACGGTTACAACAGCAGCGTCTTCAGCATCGCGGAGGTGGATGGCGACCTCTACGCGCTCACTTACGACGGACTCTATGTCTTCGCCAGCGGCGAAACAAAGCCTGTCCACTATGATTTCCCCCTCAGCAGCCCCGTGGACGATGGGGACGACGATGAAGATACCGTCATCAGCCGCAGCGTCTCCGCGCTCATCGCCTACGAAGGCCGTCCCTGCGTCATCGTCGCCGAGATGGAGACGGAATACGAGGGCGAGGGCGAGGAGCGCATGGGATACAGCACCGTCGAGGGCGTCTGGCTCTGCGAGGTGACGCTGGAAGACGGCAAGGCCGCCGTCGGCGAAGAGCTCACGGAGCTGGACTGGTTCGATCTGGTGCAGGGCGGCGATTCCGAATACCTCAACCAGTGCGACCTGCCCACCGTCGTGGGCGATACGCTCTACTTCGCCAGCTATGACGAAAGCTCCATGCGCGTGCTCGTCGCCACGGACCTGACAGACGGCGATACGGACGTGTACTACCCCGCCGACCTCGGCGCGGACATCTCCCTCGATTCCTTCTGCGCCTACAAGGACGGCCAGCTTCTGGTGATGGAGACCGAATGGGGCGAGGAGGAAAGCGCCGTCAAGCTCTACGCCTTCGACGTGGAAAACGAGGAGGCCACCGAGCTTCTCACGCTGGCCACGGGCGAAAGCATCTCCGCCATCGGCCTTGCCTACCGCGCTGATACCGACACCATTTACTGCATCATGAACGGCGAGATCTGCGCCATGACCGGCATGGACGCCTCCGCCCTCCAGCGCGTGGCCGAGATCCCCATCAGCTATATAGGTTCCGCCGCGCCCATCGTCACCGAGGACGGCTTCTACATCGCCGCCGACTACGCGGCGCTCGTGCGCCGCAACACCGACCCTGCGCAGCGCGCCCAGGTGCGCATCACCGTGCAGGACACGGTCGGCAGCGCCATCACCGAGGCCTACTACGCCTTTGGCGAGACCCGCGGCGATGTGGAAGTGGTCATGCTCCAGCGCACGGAAGACGTGGTGCAGGCGATGATGAACCGCTCGACGGACGTGGACGTCTACTGCGTGAACGTCGATTCCGCGGAGTTCGACGCCGTCTATTCGCGCGGCTACATGGCCGAGCTGACGGAAAGCGAAGCCATCTCCGCGTTCCTTGAAAATTGCTATCCCTTCGCGCGCGAGGTCTGCGAAAAGGATGGCGAGATCGTCGCCGTGCCGGTGACGCTCTTCATGGACGGCCGCGGCTACGACCCGGAGGCCTTCGCCCGCCTCGGCCTTACCGAGGAAGACGTGCCGAAAACATGGGCGGAGTTCTTTGGAAGCCTCGGCTCCCTGGCGGCCAAGATCGCCGAAGAACCGGGCATGACGCTCTTTGAAGGTTTTTCGGATTACGAGACCGCCCGCATGACCTTTTTGAGCGCCATGATCGCCGACTACATGGACTACATCTCTCTGCCGGAGAACGAGTTCGCCTTCGATACCGAGGCCTTCCGCGCCGCGCTGGCCGCCTATGAGGCCGTGGACTGGTCGAATTTGGGCCTTCCCGCGCCGGACGTGGACGACGGCCTCAGCGGCGGCGTCAGCGTCATCGAGATCGGCGGCCGGACGGAACACAACACCCTCTATTCCCCCTATACCAACGTCTCGGCGGATGGCTACACTGCGCGCGCCGCTTTCAGGCCGCTGCTGCTCAGCTTCGCCGAGGGCGAGCAGCCGCACATCTCCGCCACGCTCTACGTCGCCTTCGTCAACCCCTTCTCTGCGCACCGCGACACGGCCATTGATTTCCTTGAAACGGTGACCGAAGAGCTGGACGCCCTCACCCGCATCAACCTCTGCCCGGACGAGAACGAGCCGGTGCGCAGCCCGTGGTACGAGGATAACCTGAAGGGCTTTGACCAGAGCGTCGCCAACGCTGAGGAACAGCTCGCCAAGGCCGAAACGGAGGAAGAGCGGCAGGCT
>DVGE01000281.1 GCA_018712885.1 Candidatus Pullichristensenella stercoripullorum
AAGACCGTCGAACTGTTCTCCAAGGAGATCAAGGCCGCCAAGACGGTGGTCTGGAACGGCCCCATGGGCGTGTTCGAGATGCCGAACTTCGCCAAGGGCACCTTGGCCATCGCCACGGCCATGGCTGAGTCTGACGCCACCACCATCATCGGCGGCGGCGACAGCGCGGCGGCCGTGACCCAGATGGGCCTGGCCGACAAGATGAGCCACATCTCCACCGGCGGCGGCGCTTCCCTTGAGTTCCTCGAGGGCAAGACCCTGCCCGGCGTCGCGGCGCTCAACGACAAGTAATTTTTCGACATACGCGGTCCCGCATGGCGATCCCCCGTTTCGGAGGGGTCGCCATGGAGCGTGTACAGGCACGCGGATACAGGAGGAGACAGCCTTGGCCTGCGAACACCCCTTGGACTTTGGAACGCTTCTTCGCCGCATGCTGACCTTCCGCGACGAGCGCGTGGTCACCTGCCCCGCCTGCGGGCAGAAGGTGCGCGTGGAGTTTGACAGGGGCATGGGGCGCTGGCTCTCCGGGCCGATCCCGGCCATCCCGCTGATCATTTGCCTGTTTTTCATCCTGCGCATGGCGCCGGAGGGCGGGTGGACGAGCCTTCCCAACCTGCTGCGCGGGCTGGGGCTGATCGCCGCCGGCTTTGCGGCCATGCTGCTGATCTGGCTGCCCTGCTGCCTGATCATACAACGCTGTCGTCTCTACCGGGTCATCCCGGTAAGCGAACCATAACTTTACTGAGAACTTAGGAGGATACCGATCATGCGTAAACCCATCATCGCCGGCAACTGGAAGATGAACAAGACCCCCGCCGAGGCCGTGGAACTGGTCAAGGGCCTGATCCCGCTGGTCAAGGACGCCAAGTGCGACGTGGTGGTCTGCCCCACCGCCGTGTGCCTCCCCGCTGTGGCTGAGGTCATCAAGGGCACCAACATCAAGCTGGGCGCGCAGAACGTGCACTTTGCCGAGAAGGGCGCCTACACCGGCGAGCTGTCCGCCGATATGCTCAAGGCCGTGGGCTGCGAGTACGTCATCGTCGGCCATTCCGAGCGTCGCCAGTACTTCGGCGAGACCGACAAGACCGTCAACCTGCGCGCCACCGCCGCCGTCAAGGCCGGCCTCACCGCCATCATCTGCGTGGGCGAGATGAAGGACGAGCGCGTGGACGGCTACACCGACATCATCGTCGCCTATCAGACGAAGATGGCGCTCAAGGGCCTCACCGCCGAGGAACTTGATCACGTGGTCATCGCCTACGAGCCCGTGTGGGCCATCGGCACCGGCCTCACCGCCACCGACGAGCAGGCCAACGAGACCATCGGCGTCATCCGCAAGGCCATCGCCGAGGTGTACGGCGACGACGTGGCCCAGAAGGTGCGCATCCAGTACGGCGGCAGCATGAAGGGCTCCAACGTCAAGGGCCTGATGGCGCAGCCGGAGATCGACGGCGGTCTCATCGGCGGCGCTTCCCTGAAGGCTGAGGACTTCGCGCAGGTGGTGAATTTCTGATGGCTGTGACCGCGCTTCTCATCCTGGACGGCTTCGGCATCGGCGGCAGCGACCCCAAGTCCAACGCCATACTCGCCGCGGGCACGCCCAACATCGACCGCCTCAAAGCGGAATACTGCTCCACCGCCATCGGCGCTTCCGGTCTGGACGTGGGCCTGCCGGACGGGCAGATGGGCAACAGCGAAGTGGGCCACACCAACATCGGCGCCGGCCGCGTGGTCTACCAGATGCTGGTGAAGATCACCAAGGACATCGAGGACGGCGTGTTCTTTGAAAACAAGGCGCTGCTTGCCGCGATGGAGAACTGCAAAGAGCACGATTCCGCCCTGCACCTGATGGGCCTGGTCTCCCCCGGCGGCGTACATTCGCACACCAACCACCTCTACGGGCTTCTGGAAATGGCCAAACGCCACGGGCTTTCCAAGGTCTACGTCCACTGCTTCCTCGACGGCCGCGACGTGCCGCCGGACTCCGGCTGGGAGTACGTACAGGAACTGGTGGAAAAGATGAACGAACTGGGCGTGGGCAAGGTGGCCACCGTCATGGGCCGCCTCTACGCCATGGACCGCGACAACGCCTGGGAGCGCATCGAGCAGGCCTACGACGCCATGGTCTTTGGTCAGGGCATTCAGGCCTCCGACCCCGTGCAGGCCATCAGGGATTCCTATCAGGTGGTGGACGAGACGGGCAAGCACCTGACCGACGAGTTCGTGCTGCCCACCGTCATCGACAAAAACGGCATGGTCAAGGCCAACGATTCGGTGGTGTTCTTCAACTTCCGCCCCGACCGCGCCCGCGAGATCACCCGCGCCTTCGTCGATCCCGACTTCAAGGGCTTCGCGCGCAAGAACGGCTTCTTCCCGCTGACGTATGTGTGCATGACGCAGTACGACGCGACGATGCCCAACGTGCTTGTCGCCTATCCGCCGGAGTCTCTGCACATGACGATGGGCGAGTACCTTTCCAAGATGGGCAAGACGCAGTTGCGCATCGCCGAGACGCAGAAGTACGCCCACGTGACGTTCTTCTTCAACGGCGGCGAGGAGCGCGTCTTCCCCGGCGAGGACCGCATCCTCATCCCCTCCCCGCCCGCCGAGGAGGTGCCGACGTTTGACTTGAAGCCCGAGATGAGCGCCTATGAAGTGACCGACGCGGTCATTAAGTGCATCGACGAGGAGAAGTACGACGTCATCATCCTCAACTTCGCCAACTGCGACATGGTGGGCCACACGGGCGTGATGGAGGCGGCGATCAAGGCCGTCAAGACCGTGGACGAATGCACCGGCCGCGTGGTGGACGAGATCATCAAGCACGGCGGCAAGTGCATCATCACCGCCGACCACGGCAACGCCGACCAGATGCTCGACCCCGTACACGGCGGCGCGTTCACCGCGCACACCACCAACCCGGTGCCGGTGATTGTGGTAGACCCCGAGCATCCCAAGTACGAGCTGCGCCAAGGCGGACGCCTGTGCGACCTGTGCCCGACGATGCTGACGCTGATGAAGCTGCCCCAGCCCAAGGAAATGACGGGCGAGAGCCTCATCATCGGCTAAACCGGGCCGGCAGTGCCGGCGGCCAGCGCTGCCGCGAGCGAGCGGCGGAAACCGTGCCCGGGCCGGCAGTGCCGGCTTCCAGTGCTGCCGCGCAGGGAACGACGGAAACCGTGCCCGGCACGAATGGGCACGGTTTCCTTTGTTTTCGCGTTGGTCGCTTTGCTTTTGC
>DVGE01000282.1 GCA_018712885.1 Candidatus Pullichristensenella stercoripullorum
AAGCCGCGCGCGTCCACGGCCTCCTCAAGCGCCTGCGCCAGCGACGCCTGCGAGAGCTCCACCGCCGTGTGTTCGCAGCTGATGCGCTCCACCGCCAGCTCGATGTAGGGCGCGTCGCGCTCGGGCTGGAAGGAGGTGCCGCGAAAGTGGCGAGCGTTGCCCTCGTAATCCACGGAAAAGGTGCGCACCGGCTCCATGCGCTTACGCAAAAGCGCGGTCAAAAGCGTGGAGTCGATGCCGCCGGAGAGCATGGCGGCGGGCCGCAGGGGAGCGATGTCGTCCACGGCGCGTTCGAGCATAAAGCGCACGTTCTCCACGGTGGCGGCCGCGTCGTCCTCGTGCTCGCGCGCCTCGAGGCGGAAGTAGCGCCGCACGCGCACGTCCTCCCCGCGCGCGATCAGCGCGCAGCCGGGCTCCAGGGCGCGCATGTCGCGCCACGGCGTCCTTCCCGGCGTGCGCGCCGGCCCGAGGCCGAACAGCTCGCGCAAGCCGCTAATGTCCACCACGGGCCGCAGGCAACCAGCCTCGAGCAGCATGTCCGGGTGGTCGGCAAAGGCCACGCAGCCGTCCGCGGCGGTGTAGAACACGCGCCGCTCGCCCACGCGGTCGCGGCAGAGGATGAGCGTGTCCGCGTCGCGGTCGAGCACCGCCGTCAATACCGGCCCCTCGACGCGCTCTACGTAGTCCTCGCCCCAGCGCGCGTAGGCCGCCAGCACGATGCGCGCCAGCGAGCGCTCCTCGCGCATCAGCCCCAGCTCCTCCGCCAGCGCCGCGGCGTTGCGCATCCGTCCCAGGGCGCAGGCCATCACCCCGCCGCCCGTGGCCGCGTCGCGCGCCGCAAGCGCGTGGCCGCCCTTTTCGATGTACGGCGCGTCGCAGACCCCGCGCGCCTCCATGAACGTCTTTTTGTGGAAAATGCCCAACAGCTCCATCGCCGCTCCCCCTTTGCCAGTCTCAGACGCGCCCGCCGGCGCGGGGCGTCCCTGCCATGGTATGAGCGGCGCGGGATAAGCATGCGGGCCGTGCAGAGCGCACGACCCGCAGAAAAGAAGTCTATCCGGCCCGCCCCGGCAGGGCGAAGAGCCGCTGTTTCCGCGCCCGGTAGTAGAAAAGCCCCGTCATGTCGGCCAGGAACCAGCCGATGGGCACCGACCACCAGATGCCCGCCACCCCCAAGGCGGGGATGGCGGAGAGCGCGTAGGCCAGCGCCACGCGCGTACCCAGCGAGACCACCGTCAGCACCACGGACATGCCCGGCCGCCCGACGGCCCGGTAGAGGCCGTAGAGCAAAAACAGGCAGCCGATGCCGCAGTAGAACGAGCCCTCGATGCGCAGATAGCGCACGCCCTCGGCGATCACCGCCGCCTCGCGCGCGTCGATGAACAGCGTCATCAAAGGCTCGCCCAGCAGCCAGATGAGCGCCGAGATAAGAATACAGAAGCAGATGGACGCCTTCACCGCCCCGCGCAGCCCGGCGCGCATGCGCTCCTGCTCGCCCGCGCCGTAGTTCTGGGCGATGAAGGTGGAAAAGGCGTTGCCGAAATCCTGCACGGGCATGTAGGCGAAGGAGTCGATCTTCACCGCCGCGGCGAAGGCGGCCATCACCGTGGTGCCGAAGCTGTTCACCAGCCCCTGCACCAGGAGGATGCCTAGGTTCATGATCGACTGTTGCACGCAAGTGAGCGCCGAAAAGCTGGCGATCTCCTTCACGCGCGCAAGGCGCAGGCGCACGCGTTCGCCCTTGACGCGCAGGGCGGGGAACTTTTTCAGCGTGTAGAGGAAAATGCCCACGCCGGAAACGTACTGCGAGATCACCGTGGCTTCCGCGGCCCCGGCCACGCCGCGCTCGAGCCCCACCACGAACCAGAGGTCAAGGCCGATGTTCATCACCGCGGAAACGGCCAGAAAGATCAGCGGCGAGGTGGAATTGCCCACCGAGCGCAAAAGCGCCGCGAAGTAGTTGTAGAGGAAGACGGCCGGCAGCCCCGCGAAGATGACCACCAGATACGCGCGCATCAACGCGCGCACCGTGCCCGTCACCCGCATGAAGTCGAGGATCTGTTCGGTAAAGGCGAACACCAGCGCGGTGAGGACCGCCGTCACCGCCGCCAGCAGCACGAAGGAGGCGAGGAAGCCTTCGCGCATGCGCGCGTAGTCCCGCCGCCCAAAGCAGATGGAGAACACCGCGCCGCTGCCCAGCGAGAGCCCCAGCAGGATCGAGGTGAGGAAGTTCATCAGCGTGAACGCCGAGCCCACCGCCGCCAGCGCGTCCGCGCCGAGGAAACGGCCGACGATCAGCGTGTCGGCCACGTTGTAGCACTGCTGCAAGAGGTTCCCCAGGATCATCGGCACGGCGAAGAGCAGCATCGTCTTCATCACCGGCCCGCGGGTCAGATCCCTGTCCACAGCCATCCCTGCTTTCCATTCGTAATTTAGAAATATCGTTTCGTAATCCATTATAGTACCGTCCGCCGCGTCTGTCAAATTTAATTTGCATTATGTTTTCTTCCGGCCTATAATAAAGGCGGAGGGATGCGCATGTTTCTCGAAGGCCTGGACGCGCTCGACCAGAAGATCGTTTCGCTGCTCATTGAAAACGCCCGCATGTCCTATTCGGACATCGCCCAGCAAGTGGGCATATCGCGCGTGGCGGTGAAGATGCGCGTGCAGGCGCTGGAAAAGAGCGGCGTCATCGAGGAATACACCACCATCGTCAACCCTCAGAGGATCAGCGGCGCGGTCTCCTGCTATTTCGAGATCGAGCTCAGCCCGCAGGCGCTCGCCGAGGCGACGGAGATACTTGACCGGTGCGACACCGTCACGCAGATCTACCGCGTCACCGGCAAAAACAAGCTCCACGTCCACGCCGTGGCCGCCAGCGCCGGGGAAATGGAGCGCCTCATCCGCGAGGTCATCGACCCGCTGCCGGGCGTGAAGGACATTTCCACCAACATCATCCTTTCCCGCGTCAAGGACATCAAGGGCCTGCGTTTGTAAACTACGGCCCAAAAAGCCGACAAAACTTTCAACGTTCTGTTCGTTGACTTCCCCGCCGGAGTGTGCTATAATCCTAGATGTTGTGCGACGTCTTTGGCCAAGCCACAAGATGTTGCGTTTTTTGCGCGTTTCGCGTAAAGGAAATACGAAAAAGGAGCACAGGGCCATGCAGGTGAGGAAGCGCAACGGCAACATCGTCGATTACGACCGCGAATTCATCGTCCGCGCCGTGACGCTGGCGGCGGCCGCCGCCGGCGAGCACGATATGGACGTCGAAGCCGTGGTAAGCGGCGTGGAAACGGCGCTGGCAAAGCGCAACGAGCGCGTCGTGGATATCGAGACCATACAGGACGCGGTGGAGGAATCGCTCTTCGAGCAGGATCATTTTCCCACCGCCAAGGCCTATATCCTCTACCGCGTGGACAAGGAAAAGACGCGCGGCCGCGTGGAATGGAAGGAAGGGCTGCTTACCCGCGAGTTCCTTTCCCCCTACAAGCATGCGCCCAGTCCCATGGGCGAGCTGGGCTCGTTCGTCTATTCGCGTACCTACTCGCGCTATATCCCCGCGCTCAACCGCCGCGAGTTCTGGTGGGAAACCGTGCGCCGCGCCGTGGAGTACAACTGTTCTTTGGCCCCGACCACGCGCGAGGAGGCGGAAAAGCTCTACGACAATATCTTCCATCTGCGACAGTTCCTCTCCGGGCGCACGCTGTGGGTGGGGGCGACGCCCGTCTCCGAGGCCTACCCCATGGCCAACTACAACTGCGCCTTTGAGGTCATCGACGATTTCCACGCCTACCACGACCTGTTCTACCTTCTGATGATCGGCAGCGGCGTGGGCGTGCGCGTGCTCAAGGAGGACGCCCAAAAGCTCCCCAGGATCCGCGCCAACCTGGAAATTGTCCACAAGGCGTACACCCCGCGCCCCGTGGACGAGCGGCTGGAATACACCAACGTCACCTTCTCCGGCGACACCGTTACCCTCGCCATTGGCGATTCCAAGGAAGGCTGGGCGCAGGCGATCGACCATTACTTCCAGATCCTGACCAACCAGGAATACAGCCGCATCCGCCGCGTGATCGTCGAATACGATTCCATCCGGCCGCGCGGCGAGCGCCTCAAGGTGTTTGGCGGCACGGCCAGCGGCTATGAGTCGATGATGACCATGCTGGACAAGATCCACCGAGTCGTCCGTTCCGCCGGCTTGCGCGACGGCAGCGAGCGCACGCAGCTGCGCCCCATCGACCTTCTGGACATCGCCAACATCATCGGCGAAAACGTAGTCTCCGGCGGCGTGCGCCGCACCTCGGAGATCGGCCTCATCGACCAGGACGACATCGAGTGCATCCAGGCCAAGGGCAACCTCTACCGGCAGGTGGGCGGCCGTTGGGAGATCGACAAGGCCATCGCCCACCGCCAGATGAGCAACAATTCCATCTTCTACCGCCGCAAGCC
>DVGE01000283.1 GCA_018712885.1 Candidatus Pullichristensenella stercoripullorum
CGACGAGGCCGCCTATGAGGCGCTCGCCTCCGACACCGCCATCCTCGATCTGATGCGCGAAGGTCTGCCCAACCTGATGATCGGCGACCGCGAGAAGTTCGACGCCATCACCGCCGCCTGCGGCTGGACCAGCGCCGACACCATGCGCGCCATCTGCCTGCCCGACGAAGTGACCGCGCTTCCCGAGGCGCTCACCGCCGACGGCGCGCTGCGCAGCCTGCTGGTGGACGTGCTCGGCAAGGACGCCGCCACCGTGGATGGCGAGCTTGCCGACCGCGAGACCTACAAGGCCGCCGCGGAGACCGCCGCCGCCACCGCCGCCGCCATCGACCTTGCGCCGCTGACCTCCGCTTTCACGGCCGTGCAGAACGGCGCCGTTCCCGGCGTGACGCTGGAAGAGGGCGAGGAGACCGCCGAGGCGGACCTGATCGCTTACGTGGCCGAGACCCTCGGCGTGGAAGCGGGCAGCGCCTCCACCGCGCGCGAGCTGCTCATCAGCCAGTTCTCCGCCCTGCTGGGCGTTGACGTGACCGACGCCGCTTACGACATCATCGCCAAGGACGGCAAGCTCGACGCCGCCGATCTGGAGAAGGCCATCGTCACCGCCTCCACCGGCCTCAGCCCCGAGCGCTACGACGTCCTCAAGGCTGACCCGGACGGCCTCCAGCTGATGCTTGACAGCATGGACGGCATGAAGGCCAACAACCTGTTCAACAACGCCATCACCTACCTGTTCATCGGCATCGTGCTGATCGTCTGCGGCGGCGCGTGGCTGTTCATCCTCTCGCTGGACCGCTCGCGCAGCAAGGGCGTCAAGAAGCCCATGAGCGCCAAACAGCGCCGCGTGGTGGACTTCCTGCTCAACTACGCGCTGTACATCATCCTGCTGATGATCCTCGTGATCGTCTGCATCATCCGCCCGACCTTCCTGGACATCACCAACGTGCTCAACATCGTCAAGCAGGCCTCCACCAAGGGCATCCTGGCGCTGGGCTGCGCGGGCCTGATCGTCCTGGCCGGTACGGACTTGTCCATCGGCCGCGTGCTCGGCCTGTCGGCGGCGGTCACGGCCTCCATCGTGCAGTCCTCGCAGTACGCCTCCCGTATGTTCCCGCAGATCACCACCCCGGTGATGCTGTTTGTGCCGCTGCTGGCCTCCATCGCCGTGGCCTGCCTGTTCACCTTCATCAACGGCTTCGGCGTTTCCAAGCTGCACCTGCACGCCTTCATCGTCACCTTGGGCACGCAGCTGATCGCGCAGGGCGCGACCTGTATCTACATCGAGTCCCAGCCCTCGGGCACGGCGCAGGCCCTCTCTACCTTTGACAACCAGTTCCTCGACGTGGCTGCCGGCAACCTCACCATCGGCACCTTCCGCATCCCGCTGGTCGTGATCTACTTCCTGGCCATCGCGGTGATCATGTGGTTCGTCTGGAACAAGACCCGCCTCGGCAAGAACATGTTCGCCGTCGGCGGCAACGAAGAAGCTGCTGCGGTCTCCGGCGTCAACGTGGCCAAGACCATCATGCTGGTCTACCTCATCGCCGGCGTCCTCTACGGCATCTCCGCCTTCCTCGAGGCTGCCCGTATCACCTCGGTCGGCGCCAACACCGGTCTGAACTATGAGACGGACGCCATCTCCGCCTGCGTGGTCGGCGGCGTGTCCTTCTCCGGCGGCGTCGGCACCATCCAGGGCGTCGTCATCGGCGCGGTCGTGCTGCAGGCCATCAACTACAGCTTGCAGTTCCTCGGCGTCAACCCCTACCTGCAGTACATCATCCGCGGTCTGATCATCATCCTCGCCGTCTCCATCGACGTGCGCAAGTATCTGGTGAAGAAGTAATGAGCGACCTGAGAAACCGCCGCGATCTGGAAGCGCAGTACGAGCAGAGCCAGCGCGCGGAAAAAGGCCCGGATACACTGCAAAAGGCCAAGATACGCCTCTACGACAAGATCAAGGCGCGCGTATCGGTCAAGGCCATGGACATCTTCGTCGGCGCGGTCGCGGCGCTGATCGTCGTCGCGCTGATCGTGGGTATCCTCTGGCAATAGGCAACGGCCAACGGCCCGTCATGGCAAGCCATGGCGGGCCGTTTTGCATGCCGCGGGGAAGGAACTCGCGCGCCGCGCGGCGAATCCTTCTTTATGTCGTCGCGCCGCCCCCTGACAGGCGCGCAAGGAAAGGAAGAACGCCCCATGTCCTCAGATTTTGGCAGCGCCCGCCGCTGGGCGGAGCGCTTTATCCTCGACGCCCTGCACGAAGGCTCCATGGCCATCGACGCCACCCTCGGCAACGGCCACGACGCCGAGCGCCTCTGCGCGCTGGTGGGCAAGACAGGGCATGTTTTCGGCTTCGACGTGCAAAAAGAGGCCGTGGAGCGCACGCGCCAGCGCCTCGCCGACCGGGGGCTGCTTTCCCGCGCCACGCTCTTTTGCGCCGGGCACGAGCGCATGGCGGAACTGGCGCCGCCGGGCGCGGACGCCATCGTTTTCAACCTCGGCTGGCTGCCGGGCGCGCAACACGCCGTCACTACCCGCGTGGAAACGACGCTCGCCGCCGTCTCGCAGGCGGTGGAGCTGCTCGCCCCCGGCGGCGTGCTCACCATCTGCGTCTATCCCGGCCACGAGGAGGGAGCGCGCGAGCGCGAGGCGCTGCTTGCCTGGGCCGCCGCCCTGCCGGGAACGCTTGACGTGCTGCACCAGCGCTACATGAACCAGAAAAACAGCCCCCCGGAGCTGCTGGCCGTGCGCCGCAGGCCGTAGGGCGCAAAACGGCGGCCGCCGCGCGAGACCGTCCCCTTGGCAGAGGCGCGACGGTCCTGTCTCTTGCAATGCCCCTGACGGCTCTGCCTGCAAAGCGACAACTTCCGCCGTTGCGCCCGTTTCCCGTCTCCTCCCGAGCGATACAGGCGCCTGAAGCGCCGGTTTCCGTGCGCTTTTGCGATGTTTTGCCCGCTCCAGCAGACAAAACGGCGGCCGCCGCAGGGCGGTCGCCGTTGACAATATAGTCTTGCGCATGTTAAAATGACCGTGGGGGTCACCCCCCGGCAGGAAGGGCGGCTTTGCCGCAAGGCAGGGCTGCGAGATGGCGCTTGGCTTCTCGCCTCCTTTTCGTACATCCTGTACAAAGGAGGTGGCGTAATGACAGATTACGAGATTTTGTCGTTGGTCATTATGATCATCATGCTTGTATTTGCCGCTTTGAGCTTTTACAAGAACGATAGATAGTTGCTGAGCCGCCATCCAGCGCAACGGATAGCGGCTCGATCTTCCTCTACGGAGGGGAGGAGCCATACCACAAGCGCCATCCCTTCCTGCTTCTATTTTACCACAACGCCCCGCCAAATGCAAGCCCCATCAGGAGGCAATCTGTATGCGCAAGAATCCCCGCCCGGTGAACGACCGCGACCTGTTCGAGGATCGAAACGCCTTGACGGCCGACGGGCCGGAGGGCAAACTTCCCGGGCCGATCGGCACATTCCGCCGCCGTGCCCGCTATCTCGCGCTGCTGCTCGGCTTTTCCGAGGCTTCGCGCCGCTATCTTGAAAAGCATCCCGGGCTGCGCTGGCTGCGGCGGGCCGTGTACTTTGTCCTCGTCTATCTGCTGCTCTCTGCCGCCATTCACACCATCTATCAGAACATCAGCGGCCAACCCCTGCCCTCGTGGGCCTCGGACGGCCTCAGCGAGGCGGTGCTGGCCGCGCTCGTCGCCCTGCTCGCCGCCCAACTGATCCGCTGCTTTTGCCGCCGTGACATGCGCTGGTGGGAGCGCCTCCTGCTCTTTCCCGTGGCCGCGCTCTGCGCGCTGCTGGCGGCGTTCTTCGCCGTGGAGGCCGCGCCCGCCCTCGCAGCTCTCGTTCATCTCCTCTTCGCCTGACTTTCGCCACGAATGTAAGAAATGCAAAACCCGCGTGAAGTTTCGCGGACGCGCCTTGACGAAAACCCGTTTTGCCGATATAATATGTAGCGTGCTACGTGTAGCATGCTACATATTTTTGCAGAGGAGGGAAGCACATGTCCGCGGAGGGAGAACCGATCGGCTACCTGCTCGCGCGCATCCACAGCAACATGGACCGGCGGGCGAACAACACCCTCAAGGCCTCGGGCATGACCTTTTCGCAGATGCGGCTTCTGCATTTCCTGTTCAAACAGGGGGAGGCAACGCCCTCGCAGAAGGACATCGAGGACTTTTTGCAAGTCTCCCACCCCACGGTGGTGGGCCTCATCCAGCGCCTGGAGGCCAAGGAGCTGGTGCGCAGCGGCTTTGATCAGCGGGACAGGCGCGTAAAGAGCGTCTATCTCACCGAGGCGGGCAGGGGCTTCATGTCCGCGGTCTACGAACACCACGAGCAAATGGAGCGCGCGATCACCGCCGGCCTTGACGCGGCGGAAGTGGACGCGCTGCGCGCCCTTTTGCGCCGGGTGCTGAACAATGTATTGAACGACGACGGAGGGAAACCATGCTGAGAACGAAAAAAATACTCCGCGACAGCGTGCGCGAATACCGGGGCATCTCCCTGCGCGCGCCTGTGTATGTGACGCTGGAGTCGATCATGGAGTGCGTCATCCCCTTTTTGATGGCCATGCTCATCGACTACGGCATCGACGGCAACAACGGCGCCGGCGATATGGGCTACATCTGGAAGATGGGCCTCATCCTCATCGGCTGCACGGTGGTCACGCTGCTCTTCGGCGCGCTGGCGGGCAAGACGGCGGCGGAGGCCTCGGCCGGCTACGCCAAGAACCTGCGCCACGACCTCTACTACCACGTGCAGGACTTCTCCTTTTCCAACATCGAGCGCTTTTCCACCGCCAGCCTCGTCACCCGCATGACTACGGACGTCACCAACGTGCAAATGGCCTTCCAGATGCGCAAGCGCATCCTCTTCCGCGCCCCGGTGATGCTCGTTTTCTCGCTGGTGATGGCCTTCCTCATCAACCCGCAGCTGGCGGCCATCTTCCTCTGCGTCACGCCGTTTTTGGCCGTGGGCCTGTTCATCATCATGCGCCACGCCCACCCCATCTTCGAGCGCGTGTTCAAGACCTACGACCGCTTAAATCAGGTGGTGCAGGAAAACCTGCGCGGCATCCGCGTGGTCAAGTCCTTCGTGCGCGAGGAGCATGAGGACGAGAAGTTCGGCAAAATTTCCGAAAACATCTATCAGGACTTCTCCAAAGCCGAAAAGACCGTGGCCTTCAACATGCCGCTGATGCAGCTGTGCGTCTATACGGTGATGCTTTTGATCGCCTGGTTTGGCGCGCGCATGATCGTCGCCTCCGGCAACAACGCCAATGTGGGCATGACCACGGGCGAACTGATGAGCCTCATCTCCTACGCCATGCAGATTTTGATGAGCCTGATGATGGTCTCCATGGTCTTTGTCATGCTCTCCATCTCCAAGGCTTCGGAGGAGCGCATCGCCGAGGTGCTGGAGGAAGTGCCGGACATCCAGAACCCGAAAAACCCCGTCAAGGAAGTCAGGGACGGCTCCATCCGCTTTGAAAACGTCGATTTCAGCTATTCCGGCGACCCCGAGCGCCTCTGCCTGCGCGGGGCGGATCTCGACATCAAGCCCGGCGAGGTGGTGGGCATCCTCGGCGGCACGGGCTCATCCAAATCGACGCTGGTGCAGCTCATCCCCCGCCTTTACGACGTTACGGGCGGCCGCGTGCTCGTCGGCGGCGTGGATGTGCGCGATTACGACTTGGAAACGCTGCGCGACGCCGTGGCCATGGTGCTGCAAAAGAACGTGCTCTTCTCCGGCACCATCAAGGTCAACCTGCGCTGGGGAAACCCCGACGCCACCGATGAAGAGATGATCCACGCCTGTAAACTGGCGCAGGCGGACGACTTCATCCAGCAGTTCCCCGATAAGTACGATACCCACATCGAGCAGGGCGGCACGAACGTCTCCGGCGGCCAGCGCCAGCGCCTCTGCATCGCCCGCGCGTTACTCAAAAAGCCGAAGGTGCTCATCCTCGACGATTCCACCAGCGCTGTCGATACCCAGACCGACGCCATGATCCGTCAGGCGCTGGCCACGGAGCGGCCGGAAGTGACGAAGATCATCATCGCCCAGCGCGTCTCCTCGCTGATGGACGCGGACAAGATCGTCGTCATGGATGGCGGCGAGATCGTCGCCGTAGGCAGGCACGCCGACCTCATCCGCAAGTGCGACATCTACCGCGAGGTCTACCGTTCCCAGAACAGCGCCGCCGCCCAGAGCGAGCTGGACCGCGCCGACGCCGAAAACGCCGAGGAGGAGCGCGCCGCGCAGGCCGCGACGCTCCCCGCCGAAGCGAAGAAGGAAAAGAAAAAGGACAAGGACGGCAAAAAGGACAAAAAGGATAAGGACAAGGACAAAAAGCCCAAGGAGGGCAAGAAGGAAAAGAAAGGGGGCGAAAAGGCATGAGCATGCGCGCAACAGGCCGCCCGCGCGGCGGCGTCAGCCTGAAAAACATGGACCGCGCGGCCCTCAAGCGTCTGGTCGGCTACATCATGCGCCGCAAGGGCATGCTGGCGGCGGTGCTGATCTGCATCGCGCTCAGCTCCATCGCCAACGTCGCCTCCTCGCTGTTTTTGCAAAGCCTCATCGACGATTACATCGCCCCACTGCTGCTGGAGGCCGCCCCGGTGTTCACGGGTCTGCTCAAAGCCATCGTCGCCATGGGCTGCATCTACGTGGTGGGCATACTCTCCTCTTTGTGCTACAACCGCCTGATGGCGACGGTGGCGCAGTCCACCCTCAAGGACATCCGCGACGACATGTTCGCCCACATGCAGACCCTGCCGCTGCGCTACTTTGACACCCACACCCACGGCGACGTGATGAGCTATTACACCAACGATACCGACACGCTGCGGCAGATGATCTCCCAATCCCTCCCGCAGGTGGTGTCCGCGGCGGTGACGCTCATCACCGTGCTGGTGAGCATGCTCTCTTTGAGCCTCTACCTCACCGCCTTCGCCATCCTCTACGTCTGCCTGATGCTGATCGTTTCGCGCAAGATCGCCGCGCGCAGCGGCAAGTACTTCGTGCGCCAGCAGAAGTCCATCGGCGACCTCAACGGCTATGTGGAGGAGATGATCAACGGCCAGCGCGTGGTCAAGGTGTTCTGCCACGAGGAAGCGGCGGAAAAGGACTTCGACAGGCGCAACGAGGAACTCTGCCACAACACCTCCCGCGCCAACGGCTACGGCAACATGCTCATGCCGGTGATGGTGAGCCTGAGCAGCCTGCTCTACGTGCTTATGGCCATCATCGGCGGCTCGCTGGCCATCGCCGGCGTGCCCAACTTCAGCCTCGGCGGCGCGGGCGCGTTCACCCTGGGCACCATCGCCTCGTTCATGCAGCTTTCGCGCAGTTTCACCCAGCCCATCAACCAGGTTTCCCAGCAGCTTAACAGCGTGGTCATGGCGCTGGCGGGCGCGGGCCGCATCTTCCAGCTCATGGACGAACCCGGCGAGAGCGACGAGGGCTACGTCACCCTGCAAAAGAACGCAAACGGCGACGGCTGGGAGTGGCTGCATCCCCATCACGACGGCACCGTGACCACCACGCCGCTCAGGGGCGAAGTGCGCATGTTCAACGTCGATTTCGCCTACGAGCAGGATAAAGAGGTGCTGCACGACATCACACTCTACGCCGAGCCCGGCCAGAAAGTGGCCTTCGTCGGCGCCACCGGCGCGGGCAAGACCACCATCACCAACCTCATCAACCGCTTTTACGACATAAAAGACGGCAAGATCCGCTACGACGGCATCAATATAGGCAAGATCAAAAAGGCCGACCTGCGCCATTCGCTGGGCGTGGTCTTGCAGGACGTCAACCTCTTTACCGGCACGGTGATGGACAACATCCGCTACGGCAAACTGGACGCCACCGACGAGGAGTGCATCGCCGCCGCCAAACTGGCCAACGCCGACAGCTTCATCCGCCGCCTGCCCAACGGCTACCAGACCATGCTCGAAGGCGACGGCGGCGGGCTTTCGCAGGGCCAGCGGCAGCTGATCTCCATCGCCCGCGCGGCCGTGGCCGACCCGCCGGTGATGATCCTCGACGAGGCCACTTCCTCCATCGACACCCGCACCGAGGCATTGGTGCAAAAGGGCATGGACGCGCTGATGAAGGGCCGCACCGTGTTCGTCATCGCCCACCGCCTCTCCACCGTGCAGAACTCGGACGTCATCATGGTGCTGGACCATGGCCGCATCATCGAGCGCGGCACCCACGAGCAGCTGCTCGCGGAAAAGGGCACCTATTACAAACTCTACACCGGCGCGTTCGAACTCTCCTGAGAGCGGGCGCGACGCGCGGACGGGGGAAGCGACCTCCGTCCGCTTTTTTTGCGTATGCGCGCGACACAAAATTTATGTGTAAATTAATTTTTCATTGACGTTTATGCGGATATGGTATATACTAAGGGAGCGGCGCGTTCGCGTGCCGCGGGTCTGCGCAGGCGCGTTGGGGAATGGGATGGGCTTTGGCGTTGGGCGGCGGCGTTGCCCCGGGTTTCGTTTGCATTTTTCAAGACTCTGGTCTGTTGTGCGGGTGAGCGGGATAGCGACCGCCATCGGAAGCACAGCGTCGAAAAAAGTAAACGATAAACAAAGGGGACAGCTTGATTTCCACGCCAAATATGACGTGTTCTGGCAAAGAATGTATGGCGGGGGCGCTTGCCGCCGTCATACAGAAAAAGATGAGGAGTGGGAAAATGGGTCACGGGAAAAATCGTTGGGTGGCGCTGGTACTGGCGCTGTTGCTGCTGTTTTCCAATTTTGCCTTCGCTGAGGGCGAGATGCTGGAGTCCCCCAGCCTGCCAGACGAGCCGGTAGCAACCTGCGAGCATACCAACGTCAGCGAAGCGGTCATCCAGAGCGGTTACCGGTATGTGCCCGAAACAGAGTGGACGCACCGCTATGAGTCTTACGACATCGTTGAACGTACCTGTAACGATTGCGGAGCCTTGCTGTTCGCCGGGGAGGTTCTGAACTCGACGAGCACAATCGTGCATCAAGTGGATACCAGCGGCGTCTGCTACGCCTGCGGCGCTCAGATCGATTGTCCCCACGACCTGAAGCGGCAGTGTTACGTGCAATATACGGCGGAGTATACGGACGTCACCCCGAGCACGCACACCGCCAATTTCGATTCCTATATCTTTGAGGTCTGCCTGCGCTGCAGCGCGTTCTGGGGAGACTACAACAATACCGTGCGTGTGTCTGAAGTCCAGCCCCATGTCTTCGTGGATGGCGTCTGCAGGGATTGTGGCTACATAGAAGTTTGCACGCATGAGAACACGCAGCTCATATGGGAGACCGCGTCAACGTTGGCGAACAACGTCAAAGTGGATGCCAACACCCACATCGCTTCTTATATTCGTCAGCAGTATCCGCGCTGTCTCGACTGCGGCAAGATACTCTACGATGATTCTACCGGAGAGTATGAAGAGTTCGAGGTGACGGAGCCGCACGTTTACATCACCTCCCTCCAGTGTGAGCGGTGCGGTTATGTTCCCATGGATGACGAAGTGTGGCCCGAATATGAATGTTCGCACGAGTGGGAGGTTCGGCAGCGTACGGTCGAATCGACGCAATACGCCTCCATCGACGAGCGAACCCATCGCGGCGACGTGTATACCGTCACCCAGACGGAGTGCAAGAGCTGCCATGAGGTCACCAATCTCACCGAGCCGCGACTTGTTTCTTCCTTTACGGAGGAGCACGTTTTTGGAGCCCCCGAGGGGAAAAACGTCGTGTGCGTCCATTGCGGCTATGAGACTTGCGGACACACCGAAGTTCTGAATGAGAGCGAGACGGTGTACCGCTATGCGCCCTCCTACTTTTCAAAGGCCAAGCATACGCGCAGTGAGTACGAGATCGTGCGCCGTGTATGCGCGGACTGCCAGGAGGTTTTGAGCGAAGAAGAGGAGGTCCTCATAGAGACCATCGAGGAGGATCATACCTTCGGCGAGGACGGCCTGTGTACCAAGTGCGGCGCGCAACCCTGTAAGCACGAGAACAAGTACCAGGTCGGAACGGACGACGAGCCGATCTACGAGTACGAATCCATCGACGCCTGGATCCACAAGAATACGGTCACGAGCGAAATGGCGTGGTACTGCCCGTCCTGCGGCACCTATCTGGAACCCGAGACGGAAGTTTATGCGTACAACGAGACGCACAATTTCGGGGATGGGGATATTTGCCAGGACTGCGGCGCGAAAGGCATCTGCCCGCATGATCTGACGGTGCTCGTGTACGATCCGATGTTCACTGACGTGGTGGGAGATTTCACCTACGAGCCCTACGATGAAGTGTACCACGTGGAGAGCTACGAGGCGCGCCCCATCGTCCATTGCCAGCGCTGCGGCAAGAGCTGGGTGGACGAATCGCTGCCCGTCGAGCGCGTGGAAAGGTTCTCGGAACACTATGAGATGGACGGCGTGTGCGTTGATTGCGGGATGCCCGTGGAGCCCCAGATCACGCCCGATGCGTGCGAGCACGCGCATACGCAAATCATACAGATGTGGCTCGACGGCAGCACTTCTGAACCGGTCGACGCCAATACCCACAGGACCACGGGCACGCGCAGCACATATCTCGAATGCAACGATTGCTACGCGATGGTCGGCGAAGAAACCGTGGAGGAGAACGTGACGGCGATAGAGCCGCACGACATGTTCCTGGCGGAGGATGGAATGCTCTGCTGGACTTGCGACTACACGCCGAACGTCGGCGACGTCATCCCCGAGGGGGGCCTGCCCACTTACGAGTGCCCGCATGAGTACCCCGAAGAGCGCACGATCGTTGGCGAAGGCTACATCCCCGCGGATGAGAACGGCCATATCGCTTCCACGTACCGCAAGGCGCAGGTATTCTGCGCGCGCTGCGGAAGCGTGCTCGAGGAAGAAGTCACCCATGAGGCCAACGAGGGCGCGACCGCCGAGCCGCATGCGTTTGAAGGCGGCGTCTGCACCGTGTGCGGGTACGCCTGCCCGCATGCCGATACATATGAATGGTATGAACCCGACTATGACGCCTCGACCTATACGCCCGTCGATGCGTGGACGCATACTTACGCCGAACACGGCACATTGCAGACGGTCTGCGAAAATTGCGGAGCGACGGTCTCCGAAAAAGAGGAAGTTCGCACGGGC
>DVGE01000284.1 GCA_018712885.1 Candidatus Pullichristensenella stercoripullorum
CCTGTCCCAGCGGCCTGTCCGCTTCGCCGCCGTCGTGCAAGCCGCTGCCGGTGGTATCGGAAAGCGAGAGCGTGCGCAGCTGCGTGCCGGGGTAGTAGAAGGAAAGTATATCCCGGAAGGACATGCCCTGCCGCGCCATGGTCTGCGCCCCGCGCTGGCTCATGCCCACGCCGTGCCCCCAGCGGCGGAAGGCGATGGTGAAAGCGTCCGCGCTCTCTTCGACATAGATCGTCTCGTTGCTGGAGGAATTGATGCTCAGGCCGTACCAGCTTTCCAGCGCGCCGTAGGTGTCCACGTCCACGGCATACTGCCGCCCGTCCGCCGCCTCGATGGTAAAGCGCAATTTTGTGTACAGGCGGCTGGGGCTGGCGTACTTGGGCGTATGCGGCTCGATGCCAAGTATGGAGACGATCTCCGCCCCGCCCGCGCCCTCCCGCAGCGCCTGCGAAAGACGCGCGTCCAGCCCCGCGGCGTCGCGGCGGATGGCGGCGGTCTTTACCGTGGCCGAGGAGTTGCCAAGGTCGTAGGGGTCGTCCTTGACGATGCTGTACGAGAGGTTCCCGCCCCAGACATTGCGCGTGGCTTCGGTCTGGCCGCCGTTGCTGGCGCTGTAATAGCAGGAGGCGATGGAGGAACCGGCGTAGAGCGCCATATTGCGCGTCTCGTCCACGGCCTGGACGACGCGGCTGGAGGCGCCGTCGTAGCCGCGGAACACCTGATCGGTGGAGGTATCCACGACATGATAGGCGCGCGAGGCGCGCGTGGACATGCAGCGCAGCGCGTAGTTGCGCGCGGCCACCGCCTGCGCCTTGAGCGCCTCCAGCGGCCAGGCGTTGGACATCTCGTAGCCCACCACGCCGTAGAGATAGTCTTCGATGTAGATGCGCAATACCGGCACGATGCTGCCGCCGGACACGGAGAGCATCAGGTCGCCGCAGTAGAGGCTGGAATAGGCGGGCGAAGTAAAGCGGATGCCCCGCGCGCCGCCCTGCCCGCGCGCCAGCGTGCAGGAAGCGCCCAGCGCCGTGCGCGCGCCGTCAACGGTCAAAAACAGCTCCCCGCCCACGGCGTCCACCGTGGCCTGCGCGCCGGCGGGGATGGGGCGGGCGGTGTTGCCGTCCACATAATAGGCGCAGGTGGCGGTAAAGGAAAGGCTCGCGCGCGAGCCCAGCCGCGTCAGGCGCACGCGGATCATGCCGTCCGAGGCCGCCGCGCCCGTTCGCGGGCAAAAACAGGCGCACAAAAGCAGCGCCAGCGCCGCAAGAGCGGCCGACGACCGTCGCCAGGCAAAGCGCGCCCGCGTATGCGTCATAAGCGCCTCCCAAAAACTGCGCGAAGGCAGAAATATCCGCCTATTACTTCGCGCGCGCGCCGCGCCTTCCCTGCCCGCGGTGAAAGATATACATTTAATGCCGGATTTTCGTCACAAACCGCAGGGCAGAAAAAAACCGCCTCCCAAGGGAAGGAGACGGATCTTTGCCGGATGGCGGGTGTCTTACGCCTCGTGGGGGGCGGAGACGGGGCAGGTGCCCGCGCAGGCGCCGCAGGAAATGCAGGTGTCCGCGTCGATGACGTACTTGCCGTCGCCCTCAGAGATCGCAGAGACCGGGCACTCTTCCGCGCACGCGCCGCACGCGATGCAATCGTCGCTGATAACATATGCCATGGGAAATACACCTCCTTGTATTTTGACACGCTCATTATACAACGCCGGCGGCCAAAAAGCAAGGGCTGAACGATTGACTTTACAATTTCCGCATGGTATCATTGCAAAAAAGCGGAAACGCGAGGGAAACGCATGGATAAGACGACGGTGCTGCGCGCGCGCGCCCTCATCGGCGAGCGGACGCCCCTGCAAAGCGACTGCGGCAAGCTCTGCGGCGCGGCCTGCTGCCAGCCGGACGAGGACGGGCAGGGCGGCATGTACCTCTTCCCCGGCGAGGAAACGCTTTTGCCCGGCGCGGGCGGGGACTTTGCCCCCATCTACACCTGCGCGGGCACGTGCGCGCGGGAGGAAAGGCCGCTGGCCTGCCGCATCTTCCCCCTGACGCCGGTAAAGAAGGA
The DNA here is from genome assembly GCA_018712885.1 of Candidatus Pullichristensenella stercoripullorum. Lineage (GTDB taxonomy): Bacteria > Bacillota > Clostridia > Christensenellales > Aristaeellaceae > Pullichristensenella > Pullichristensenella stercoripullorum. The sequence goes on from DVGE01000284.1 coordinate 2,065, forward strand.
AAACGGCTGGGGCGTGAAGATGGACGTGCGCGCCCGCGCCATGTGTCCGCTTGCGCGCTTTGGCACGCGCGGCCTCGACCCGGAGTTCGTGCGCGCCGTGCGCGATGCCGTGCGCCTGATCGCCCAGGATCCCGAGGGCGAGGCGTTTTTGGAAAAGTGGGCGGCGCGGGAAGCGGAGTACGAGCTGTTTTGAGGGGGGAAGGACGATGAAACGGATCATTGCCACGCTGCTGTGCCTGTCGCTTTCGCTGTTTGCGGCGATCCCGGCGCTGGGCGAGGGCGCGCGCGGGCGCGTGGTCGACTGCGAGGAATGGGTCTCGCTGCGCGCCGCGCCGGACACCTCGGCACAGCGCCTTGCCCAGGTGCCGCTGGGCGCGGAGGTGACGGAGGTCGCGCTGGCCGGGAACGGCTTCGCTGCCTGCGTTTACGAAGGGCAGGCGGGCTATATACTCGCCGAATATCTGGCGGTCGAACAGAGCGCCGCCGCGAGCATGTATGTTGTCAACTGTGAGGAATGGGTCTCGCTGCGCGCCGCGCCGGACACGTCCGCCGAACGCCTCGCCAAAGTGCCCCTCGGCGCGGAAGTGACGGGCTGCGTTTCCGCCGCAAACGGCTTCATCGCCTGCAGCTACGCGGGGCAGGCGGGCTATATACTCGACGATCACCTCAGCGACAGCCGCGTCGGGGGCCGCTACGACCGCACGCTCGCGGACGAGCCGTTCGCCGGCGCGCGCGTCGTCATCGAGGCCGGCGTGACCGCCGCGGGCGAGGCCGTGCGCGCCAGCGCCTACGCCGAAGACGGCGCGCTGCTCTGGCGGCGGGAGCTGGCCACGGGGCAGCGCACGGAGCTGACGCTGGTGGACGGCTTCCTCGGCGGCACGGAGAAACGCCCGCTGGTATACCTCTACGCCATGGGCGACGGCCTTAACGCCTACGACGCCCAAAGCGGCGAGGCGGCCTGGCGCGTGCCCACGGACGCGGTGAACCTCGGCGGCAGCGTCACCCACGCCTTCGCCGGCGACGGCACGCTCTACGTGGGCGGCTACTACGGCCCCGAACCAGTGGCCATCTCGGGCGCGGGCGAAGTGCTCTGGCAGGCGCGCACGAGCGACGACATCTACTGGCTCACCGACATACAGGTCACCGACGAAGGCGTGCTGGCCGCCTACGAAGTGGTGGGCTTTGAGGGAAACGACATGCGCCCCGGCACAGTGCTCTACGACCGCGAGACGGGCAAGACGCTGCGGGTGGAGGCGGGATAGCCCCGAAAAGCGCCGCCGCGCGGGAGAAGCGTTCCCCGCGCGACGGCCGCATACCGACAAAACCGGGGAGGCAAAGATCGCCGCTGATCTCCATGGATCAGGGCGATCTTTTGAGGCGTAGCTTTGACCGCAGCGCGATCCCCAGACAGGGAGCGCGCCTTGACATTACTTATAGACCAGGTGCTTGCGCCGCTCGCGGAAGCGGATGCGCTCGTAGATAAGGGCCAATTCCGGGCAGACACACAGGAGGATGGCGTAGGCCTTGCGGCGCAATGGCAGCCAGAAGGGGTGTCTGGTGCGCAAAAGGTCGCCCAGGCGCTCGCGCAGCTCGGTGATGTGGCGCTTCCACGAGGGATGCTGGCGGAAGTGCGGGCAATCGAGGATGGCGTTCAGGCAGACGATGCGTATGTGGTAGGTGCGCGCCTTGGCCGCCTCCAGCGAT
>DVGE01000285.1 GCA_018712885.1 Candidatus Pullichristensenella stercoripullorum
GCGCGCTCCGGGTGCAGCACGGCGAGGGGATGGCGGTCGAAGGTGCAGACCACGCAGTCCGCGCCCATATCGGCGGCGATGTCGTGGGCGCGGCGGATGAGCGCCGCGTGGCCGATATGCACGCCGTCGAACGTGCCCAGCGCCAGCACCGAGGCTTTGCCCGTATATTCCCGTTCGCTGTGAATGATCTGCAAGGCCGCGCGGCCTCCTTTAACGTGTTTCGATGGGCAAACGTCCCGCCTGCCTTATTTGAGCAGCATGGCGCGGAAGCGCACGGAGCCGTCCTCGCGCGGCGCGCCGATGCCGGCGAATTCCCCGCCCACGTAGACGCGCACCGCCTCCACCTGCGGCGCGGGGGCATCCAGCCATTCCGGGCGCAGGGGCATGCCGTTGCGCACGGCGGCGCGATGCCTTGCCTCTACACGCACGGCGGAAAGGTGGGCAATGGCCGCGTCCATGGGCAGAAGCCGCGCTTCCAGCCCATCCGCGCCGAGGGCGTCCACTTCCTCCAGCGTCAGGGCGTTTTCCAGCGTGAACACGCCGGCGCGCGTGCGCTCGAGCGTCGCCATATGGCCGCCGCAGCCCAGATACGCGCCGATGTCGTGGCAGAGCGTGCGGATGTAGACGCCCTTGCCGCAGTCCACTTCCAGACGGTAGCGGCCGTCGCCCAGGGACGCGGTCAGGCGCACATCGTCCACGCGGCAGGCGCGCGGGGCCACTTCCACGCTCTCGCCGCGCCGCGCCAGCTCGTACAGCCGCTTGCCGCCGCGCTTGATGGCCGAGTACATGGGCGGCCTTTGCCATATCTCGCCGATGAAGCGAGGCAGCGCGGCGCGCACGTCCGCCTCGGTGACGTTCACGCTTCGCGTCTCCACCACCGCGCCGGTGGCGTCCTGCGTGTCGGTGACGACGCCCAGCTGCAATTCGGCCACGTAGGTCTTTTGCTTGTCGATGATGTAGTCAAACAGCCGCGTGGCCGCGCCCACGCACACGGGCAAAACGCCCGAGGCCATGGGGTCGAGCGTGCCGCCGTGGCCGATGGCCGTGCCGCGCGGCAGGCGCTTGCGCACGAACACCACGCAGTCGCTGGACGTTTTGCCCAGCGGCTTGTTGAGCACCAGAAAGCCGTCCATCAGACGACCTCCCGGACGCGGGACAGCACCACGTCCACGGCCTCGGCAAGCGGGCGGTGGATGGTGATGCCGGCGGCGCGCTCGTGGCCGCCCCCGCCCAGCGGCTGGGCCACGTCGCGGGCGACGTTGTAGGGGGCGACGGAGCGCAGCGAGAACTTGGCCGAAGCGCCGTCCTCCTGCTCCGTGGCCAGCGCGGCGATCTCCACGCCCTCGATCTCGATCAGGTAGTTGACGATGCGCTCGGTATCGCAGCGCAGCGCCCCGGCGCGCTCGAACATGGCGTTGGTCACGCAGGCCCAGGCCACCTTGCCCTCCCGGTGCAGCTCGGCGAGCGCCAGCCCCAGCAGGCGCGTGCGCGCCTCCGTGCGCGTGCGGTAGATGTATCCGGTGATCCTGTCCACGTCCGCGCCGGCGCGCACGCAGGCGGCGGCAGCCTCAAACGTCTCCGCCGTGGTGTTGGAATAGTTGAAATTGCCGGTGTCCGAAGAGACGGCGGCGAAGAGGCAGGAGGCCATGTCCTTGGTAAGCGCCACGCCCAGCGCCTTGATGAGCAGCAGCGCCATTTCCCCGGCGGCGGCGCGCTCCGGCTCCACGTGGTTGACCTGCCCGAAGAAGGGGTTGCTCTCGTGGTGGTCGAGCACGGCGCGCGCTTCGCAGGCTTCAAACAGGGCGCGGTCATCGCCCAGCATGTCCGGGGCGCTCACGTCCACGGCCAGCGCGCACCGGGGCGCGAAGGGCAGATCCCCGTCCGCCACCACGCATTCCTGCCCCGGCAGAAAGCGCAGGTATTCCGGCATGCCCCCGGGCAGGCAGGCGCAGGCGCGCTTGCCCAGCGCGCGCAGAGCGAGCGTCACCGCCGCGCAGGAGCCGCAGGCGTCCCCGTCCGGGGCGCGGTGGCCGAACACGGCGATGTCGTCAAAGCCCTTGAGCCAACCGGCCAGTTCAGGGATGGTGACGTTCATCTTTCTCCTCCTCGCGCCTGAGTATCTCGCTGATGTGGGCGGCGTATTCGATGTTGGTGTCCATCTCGAACAGCAGCTCCGGCACGTAGCGCAGCTCCACGCGCCTGCCCAGTTCGCGGCGGATGAAGCCCGCGGCGGACTTGAGCGCGGCCATCACGTCCTTGCGCTTTTCCGGTTCGAGGACGCTTACGCGCACCTTGCAGTAGCGCAGATCGCGCGTCACCTCGGCGCGCAGTATGGACCACGTTCCACCCAAACGCGGGTCGTGCACCTCGTCGCGCAGTATGCGGTCCAGTTCGCGGGCGACTTCGGCACTGATGCGGTCAATGCGGTCAAAACCAGCCATAGTTCCTCCTGTATGGTTCAAAAATGGCGAAGGGGAAAACGCCCGCTTTCGCGGAAAAACGGGCGTCCGCTCGGAACGCCCGCTGTCTCCCGGGACTTCGGGAAAGGCGCTTACTGCTCGATCTCCTCCATCTGGAAGCACTCGATGACGTCGCCTTCCTTGATGTCGTTGTAGTTCTCAAAGCCCATGCCGCATTCGTAGCCGGCGGCGACTTCTTTTGCGTCGTCCTTGAAGCGCTTGAGGGAATCGACCCTGCCTTCGTGGATGACCACGCTGTCGCGCAACAGCCGCGCCTGCGCGTTGCGCACGACCTTGCCGTCGGTGACGTAGCAGCCGGCGACCGTGCCCGCGCCGGTGACCTTGAACACCTGGCGCACCTGCGCCGAACCCAGTACCACTTCGCGGAACTTGGGCGCGAGCATGCCCTTCATGGCCTTTTCAACATCCTCGATGGCGTTGTAGATGACGCGGTAGAGGCGGATGTCGATCTTTTCGCGCTCGGCGATCTCGCGCACGTTGTTGTCCGGGCGCACGTTGAAGCCGATGATGATGGCGTTCGAGGCCGAGGCCAGCATGATGTCCGTCTCGGTGATCGCGCCCACGCCGCCATGGATGCAGCGCACGCGCACCTCGTCGTTGGAGAGCTTTTCGAGGGACTGCTTGACCGCCTCCACCGAGCCCTGTACGTCGGCCTTGATGATGAGGTTGAGGTCCTTGACCTGACCGGCGGAGATCTGGCTGAACAGATCGTCCAGCGAGGCCTTCTGCTGGTTCTTGATCAGGGCCGCGCGCAATTTGTCCTTGCGCTCCTCGGCCACGCGGCGGGAGAGGCTGTCGTCGTCCACGGCGGTGATGATGTCGCCCGCCTCGGGCACGTCGTTGAAGCCGATGACCTCCACCGGGTCGGAGGGCAGCGCCTCCTTGACGCGCTCGCCGCGGTCGTTGACCATGGCGCGCACGCGGCCATAGGCCGTGCCGGCGACGATGGTATCGCCCACGCGCAGCGTGCCGGTCTTGACCAGCACCGTGGCCACCGGGCCGCGGCCCTTGTCCAGACGGGCCTCGATGATGATGCCGCGCGCCTTGCGGT
>DVGE01000286.1 GCA_018712885.1 Candidatus Pullichristensenella stercoripullorum
TGGTGGGCATGGGGCTTTATGAGATCCTCAACTACTCCTTCATCAGCCCGCGCTGGCTGGAGCATCTGGGCATCCCCTCGGCGGACTGGCGGCTTGATCCCGTGCAGCTGCGCAACCCGCTGGGCGAGGACACCTCGGTGATGCGCACCACGCTGGTGCCCTCCATGCTCAACACGCTCGCGGGCAACCTGCACCGCGGCGTGGCCGAGGCCAGGCTGTTCGAGCTTTCCACCACCTTCCAGCCGCGCGCGAAGGGCGAGCTGCCCGAGGAACACCCCATGCTCTGCGTGGGTATGTACGGCCCGGACGTGGACTTCTACACCGTCAAGGAGATCGGCACCTGGCTGGCGGCGGCGTTTGGCGTCGACTGCAAGGCCGAAGAGGGCGGCGAGGTCTACTACCATCCCGGCCGCCGTGCCGTGCTGACGCATGACAACGAGCGCTTTGCCGCGCTGGGCGAAATTCACCCCGACGTGGCCGCGCGCTTTGACATCGACGGCCGCATATACGTGCTGGAAGTCGATCTCACGGCGCTGATGGCGATGGCCAAGCCCATCTACGGCGTCAAGGAGCTGCCGCGCTTCCCCGCCGTCTCCCGCGACATCGCCATCGTCGTCAAGGAAGCGGCGCGCGCCGGAGACATGCTCGACTGCATCGAAAAGGCCGGCGGCAGGACGCTGGAAGAGGCGCGCCTGTTCGACGTCTACCGCGGCGAAAAGCTCGGCGAGGGCAAAAAGAGCGTCGCCTACGCACTCACCTTCCGCGCCTGCGACCGCACGCTGACCGACGCGGAGATACAGGCCAGCATGGACAAAATTCTCAAGGCGCTGGAGACGAACTTCGGCGCGGAAATCCGCAAGTAACGGCATGCGGCGCGGGGCGGCGGGCGCTTCCCCGCGCCGGGAAAGGATACAAAAATGCAAGTCGGCACCGCTGAATGGGTCGTCAACGACAAAAACACCGCCGCTTCCATGGCCAGCGGCCAGCTTCCCGTGTTCGCCACGCCTGCGCTGGTGGCGCTGATGGAGCAGGCCGCCTGCAACGCCATCGCGGAAACCCTGGAGGAGGGCATTTCCACCGTCGGCGCGCAGATCAGCGTCGAGCACCTCTCGGCCACGCCTGTGGGCATGCGCGTCTGGGCGGAGGCCACGCTCACCGCGCAGGAGGGCAGGAGTTACGATTTCACCATCGAAGCCTTCGACGAGGCCGGGCTCATCGGCCGCGCCACTCACAAGCGCGTGGCGGTCAAGAGCGCGCGCTTTCTGGAAAAGGCCGAGGCCAAGAAAAACGCATAGTCACACCCAATACAACTTGCCGCCACGGGCGCTTGCGGGAAACGCGGGACGTCCGGGCGGCAAGCCTGTTTCACAGGCAAACGCACAAAAAGCGCTCAGGAGGGATGAACGCCATGTTTGACGAGCGGGATGAACAGGACTTCCTGGACTTCGATGACGACGGTGAGAGCGACCTGGGCGAGCGGTGGAGCGCCCTGCAGATTTTTCAGGAACGCGAGGAGGAAAACGCCTGGCGCGATACCTGCGAGGACGGCTCTGAATATGGTCTCGACCCGGAGGATCACGAGACTGAGGAGGAGTACGAGGAAGCCCTCGAAGAGGAAAAACACGGCTGGCGCGAGACCTGCGAGGACGGTTCTGAATTTGGCCTTGATCCGGAGGATTACGAGACCGAGGAAGAGTACGAAGAAGCCCTCGAAGAGGAAAAGCACGGCTGGCGCGATACCTGCGAGGATGGCTCTGAATATGGCCTCGACCCCGAGAATTACGAGACCGAGGAGGAGTACGAAGAAGCCCTCGAAGAGGAAAAGTATGGCTGGCGCTTGACTTGCGAGGATGGTTCTGAATACGGCCTCGACCCGGAGGATTATGAGACCGAGGACGAGTACAACGACGCGCTGTATGAGGAAAAATGCGCCTGGCGCGAAGACCGCACGGACGGGGCAAAATATGGCATAAACCCCGATGATTACGAATCGGAAGACGAGTTTGAAGAAGCGCTGGACAGGGCGAGGAAGCGCGAAAAGGCCGAGGCGCAATCGGCGATCGTCGCCTCTTGCGCGGTGGAAGCAGCCATCGGCGCGCCCGATCTTTACGGGCGTTTGCGGCAGGAGGCTGTCGAGCGGCTTGAGGCGATCCGGGAAGGGTTTTGCATATTCGCGGAGCAGACGAAAAAACAGGAGGAGATCGACAAGTGCGGCTTCATCCTGCATTCCGACGCGCCCGCCGCCCGCTATCTCTCCGTGGGCGATGGGTTTTTGTATTGGCAGGCCATCCGGGAACACTTCACCCTCCCCATCGACCTGCCGGACGCGGAGGAGGAGCCGGACAGCAGTTTTTCCGACATCTTCCTTGAACTTGCCGAGGAAGACCCCGCCCTCGCGGTGAAGGTGTGGAGCTGGTGCGTAGCGGTGTTCGGCCCTTACAGAGCCTACGACACGTGGAGCCGTGATCTGTTGTACAACGATATACTCAGATCCGCCTCCGACTACCCGCCCGAGTTTATGGACTTTGCCGTGCGGGAAATGGCGGACGATCCCGCGTTTTGCCGCGGGGTGCTGGAAGAAAACTCCTGCTTCCCCGATCCTGCGGACGACTACATCGCCCATGCCCTGCAAACGGGGAATGCCGGGGCCGCGGAGAAGCTGTTCGCCTCGGTGCTGCGGCACCTCGGGGCGAAGAACAAGGCGCTCGAGGACTTCATCCGGGGCATTCTCTACGGCTGCGAGCAGGAGGACGAACTGGAGGCGATGGAAGCCTTCAAGTTCCACATCCTACCCCTGATCGAAGCGATCGAACAGAAGCGCATCGCGCGGCTGCTGCCCCGCTTCCGGGAAAGGGTGGAAAATCACATCCGCAAGGTGGAAGCGACGGCGGAAAAGTACCGCTATTCCCGCCGCAACGCCTGGAGAACGCGCTGCGAGGACGGCTCGAAATACGGCCTCGACCTCCTGGACTACGACAGCGAAGAGGAATACAACGCCGCGCTCCATGAAGAAAAGTACGGCTGGCGGAAGTACTGCGAGGATGG
>DVGE01000287.1 GCA_018712885.1 Candidatus Pullichristensenella stercoripullorum
CCTTTCGGCTAAAAACGCTCGCTCTTCTTCCTTCTCTGTATCGTTTTCAAGGTTCGCTCGCCGCCCTCCCGGCCCCACTCGCGGTCTCCCGCAAGGACGCTCGTTTCAAGCGGCGTATGCTATTATATCAATGTCGAGGCCCCTTGTCAAGGGGTTTTGGCAACTTTTTTCAAGTTTTCTTTGCGTTAAGCGCATAAGGGCGCATTTTCCCGCATACATTGGCCGGAGGGGGTGGGGATTTGCGCCGGGCGATCTCTGTTGCGTGCGTTCTGCTGGTGGTCCCGCTTGTGCTGCTGCTCCTGCACATCCGCGCCTCGCTGCCGGGCGATACCGGGCCGCTGATCCGCGAAAAGTACGACGGCTGGAGCGGTGTTTTGCGCCTGTGGGTGTGCGATGGCTGGGAGGCCAACGCCATGGGCTGGCTGAACCGCGCCATCAGCGGCTTTGAGAAGGAGCACGAGGGCGTGTACATACAGGCGCGCAAAGTGGACGCGGAAGCGCTGCGCGCTTTTACTTCCAGCGGCGTCGAGCCGCCGGACATGATCCTCTTCCCGCCCGGGCTTTTGGACGGCCCCGAGGCGCTGGCGGCGGTGGGCGAACTGCCGGCGCTGCGGCCGGGGCTGGCCGGATGCGCGGACGGCTATGCCGCGCCGGTCTTGATGGGCGGCTACGCCTGGGTGTACGACCGGCAGACGCTGGACGGGCCGCCGGGAGAGGAGGATACCGCCGTCTGCGCGCCCTCTACGGCCTACGCCTCCCCGCCGGCGGCGTACATGCTGCTTTCGACCGGCAAACGCGAGGCGGAGGTGGAGCTGGAAGCGCCGGGGCTGGACCTCGGACTGCCCGCGAGCGCGGAGGCCGGGAAAGCGTCGCCGGTAAACGAGGACGCCTACGGCGCGTTCACACGCGGGGAGGTCCCGGCGCTGGCGGCGGCGCAGGCGGAGGTGCGGCGGCTGACGGCGCTGGCGGAGACGGGGCGCGGCCCGGACTGGACGGCGGCGGCCACGGGCGAGGCGATGCTGGCCGACCAGCTGCTCTTGCTGGGCATCGTCGACTGGCCGCGGGAGGACATCGCCGGGCGGCAGGCGCTGTGCCGGGAGTTCCTTCTGCATCTTCTGGACGCGGAGACGCAGGCAACGCTCGACACCTGCGGCGCGCTGCCGGTGATCGAGGGGCTGAGCGTGTACGGCGGCGAAAACGGCTATGCGGCGCTGGAGGCGGCCGCCTCGCTGCCCCTGCTCATCCCCCCGGTTTTCGGGGAAGAAGGGCGGGAAGCGCTTGCCGCCGTCTCCGAGGCGTTTTTCCGTGGAGAGTTGGGCGCGGCGGAGGGGCTCGCGCGGCTGCGGGCGGCGTTTTCCCGCTGACGCGCTACCACCATGGCAGCGCGCCCACGCATTTTGCCAGAAACAGCAGACAGCAGAGGGCGAAGTTGGCGGTATCGAACGCGAAACAGACCTTATAGATGCGGCGCAGGAAGCGGAGATATTTTGGTGAAAACATGGACGCTTCCGAATGGCGCTCGTACTCGCCCCTGTCCCGCCACAGGCGGTAGAAGGGCACGTCGTGGAGCCAGTACTTGAAGGCGAAGGCGGCCATGTAGAGCGTGGAGAGCATCGCCGCGGCCTCCTTTCAGAACGACGAAAGGGAGAGACTGGCGTTTTCCAATCTCTCCCTTGTGTGGTTTCGGCTTAGAACAGGTGGAAGCGGACGAACAGCGTCGCGGCCAGCGAGCTGACGAGCGAGACCACGGTGATCTGGGTGTTGATGGACGGGCCCGCGGTATCCTTGAAGGGATCGCCCACGGTATCGCCGATAACGGCAGCCTTGTGCGCCTCGGAGCCCTTGCCGCCGAAGTTGCCGGACTCGACGAACTTCTTGGCGTTGTCCCACAGGCCGCCGGCGTTGGACATCAGCAGCGCCAGCAGCAGGCCGGTGACGATGTTGCCGACGAGGAAGCCGCCGATGGCCTCCGGGCCGCCGATGAAGCCGACCACCAGCGTCATGAGGATGGTGAACAGGCCGGCGGGGATCAGCTCGCGGATGGCGCCGCGGGTGGAGATGTCGATGCACTTGGCGTAGTCAGGCTTGGACGTGCCCTCGCGCAGGCCGGGGATGGAGTTGAACTGGCGATGGATCTCCTTGACCATGACCTGGGAGTTGCGGTTGACGCCGTTCATCAGCATGGCGGAGAACACGGCGGGGATCGCCGAGCCCACGAGGATGCCGAAGAAGACCATGGGGTTCATCACGTCAAAGGCGTTGATGGCGGCCTGGCCGGCTTCGGCGAGCGCCGCGTTGACCAGCTCCAGGAACGCGCCCAGCAGCGAGATGACCGTCAGGCCCGCAGCGCCGATGGAGAAGCCCTTGGTGATGGCCTTGGCGGTGTTGCCGGCGGCGTCCAGTTCGTCGGTGATCTCCAGCACTTCGTCGCCGAGGTTGGCCATTTCCGCAACGCCGCGGGCGTTGTCAACGATCGGGCCATAGGCGTCGTTGGAGATGATCATGCCGATGATGGAGAGCATGCCGATGGCGGCGGTGGAGATGCCCATCATCGCGTAGCCGGGGCCAATGGCCTCGCCCAGCTTGTAGGAAATCAGGGCGGTGAGGCCAATGCCGATCAGCGCCGGCAGGCAGGAGAGCAGGCCGTAGCTGAAGCCGTTGAGGATGGTGAAGGCCGGGCCGTTCTGACAGGACTCGGCGACCTTGGCGACGGGCTTTTTGTCATCGCCGGTAAAGAAGTCCGAGGTGATGCCGATGATGACGCCGGCCACCATGCCCAGCATGGCGCAGCCCCAGAGGCGGAAATCGAAGCCGGAAATCCACACAGCGAGCGCGGTCAGCACGGCGAAGATGCCGCAGGTGATGTAGGTGCCGCCGTTGAGGGCGCGGGAGGGACTGCCCTTCGGGCCGAGGCGGGAGAGGAACACGCCCGCGATGGATGCCAGCAGGCCCATGGAGGTGATGGCGAACATGAAGGCCACCTGGCCGATGGCGGCGGCGATGACGATGGTCGCGGCCATGGCCGCCACGTTGGAGTCGAACAGGTCGGCGCCCATGCCGGCCACGTCGCCCACGTTGTCGCCCACGTTGTCGGCGATGACGGCGGGG
>DVGE01000288.1 GCA_018712885.1 Candidatus Pullichristensenella stercoripullorum
CCTCCTTTATTCTGTCTGTGGCCTTATTATACCTGAAGACGCGTCGCGCTTCCGTGATGAAGTCACCAAATGGCGTTTGCTTTCAGAATAAGTCTAAAACTGTTTCACTCGTTTGAAATCTTTTGGATAAAACGCTGCAATGCCGGATTGTCGTTGTCCCTGCGCCAGGCGATCAGGATCTCCTCGTTTTCCTCTTCTCCGGAAAGCGGGAGGAAAACGACGTTTTCCGTGCCGATATCCCACGGATGAGAGTAGCCCGGCACGATGGAAATTCCCTCTTCCGCCGCCACCATCATCAGGATACTCTCCATGTCGTTGGAGCGCAGGATGATGTTGGGCTGATATCCCGCACGCTGATAGAGGCTGATATAAAAAGCGTCGCCGAAGGAATTGCCCGTACCCGAAGGGGACATGTAGAGGATATTTTCCTGCTTGAGCTCCCTGCGGGTCAGCTCCTTTCGCCGGGCGAGCGGGTGATCCGCATAAAGCGCGACATACAGCGGCACGCGCTCAAAGACCCGCAGCTCAATCGCCTCTTCCTGGCGGATATTCGTGCTGTCCCAGGTGAAGATCACATCGTATTCCCCGTGGAGAACGCCGGAGGCCAGCATGTCGGTGTCGCAGCGGTAACACGAGATCAGCACATTGGGGTATTCCTGATGAAAGCCGCGCAGGTGCTTGGGGAGGTCGCTGTGCTCATAGCCCTTCGTGTACCCGAGGCGCAGCTCGCCCTCCAGCCCGACCGATGCCTCGCGGATGCGCGCCAGCGCCACGTCCATTCGCCCGAGGATCTCCCGGGCTTCCTTGAGAAATACCTTGCCCGCCGGCGTCAGCGAGACCGGGCGGCTGTTGCGGTCGAACAGCTTCGCGCCGACGTTTTCTTCCAGCGCGTGGATCTGCTGGGTGATCGCCGTCTGCGAAATGTACTGGCTCGCAGCCGCCCTGGTAAAGCTGCCGTTCTCCGCAACGGACACAAAGTAGCGCAGTTGGTTCAGGTTCACTGGATTCCCTCCAGACACTTTATAAGTTTATCTTATTATAGTATGCAAATGTTGAATTTGCAATCCCGCTTCGGAGAGTGTATAATAACTATGCCTTTAAGGGCGAATGAAAGCGCCTTCCAAGGCAGTTGTTTGATAGGAAGAAATGCGTTTGAGCAGAAAGAGTAGCTGGGAAAACGCCTTCAGAGAGATGCCGGCCGGTGCGAGGCATTGGACTATTTCAGTGAAGTTCATTCTGCGAGCGGTGTGTTGAACCGACAGTAGGCACAACGGGTGCGACCGTTACATCGCCAGGACTTTTGACCCCATGAGCGCCGGCCGGTAAGGCGGCGTGGAAGCAATGTGCAATCCGAGCTGCGCGCCCGCCGGCGCGAAAAGAAGGATGGTCGTGCCTCCGATGGGCGCGAAGCCCGATGAGGCATGTGCCGCAAGGCGGATGCGAAACAGAGTGGTAACACGAACATCTCGTCCCTGTATTCGATGGGTACAGGGATTTATCATTGCTTTTTTCATCCCGCGCGGATGAAAAAATAGATATTCTGTGGAGGTTGGGACCATGAAAAAGACAATCACATTGCTGACGGCCCTTTTGCTGATGCTCGCCGTGTGCTGCGGCGCCTGCGCGGAGAGCTACTCCGTCGGCATCTGCCAGCTGATGGTGCACGACTCGCTGGATCAGGCGACGCAGGGCTTCACCGACGCGCTGACGCAGGAGATGGAAGCCGCCGGACATACGGTCGAGATCGACACGCAGGTCGCGGGCGACGCCAGCCTCTGCACCACTGTGGTCAATGCATTCAACGCCAAGCGGGTTGATCTGATCATGGCGAACGGCACGCCTGCGCTGCTGGCCGCCGCCAACATGACGACCGAGACCCCGATCCTGGGCACCTCCGTCACCGACTACGCCGACACCTTCGCCGGCGAGATTCCCGCCAACGTGACCGGCACCTCCGACGCCGTCCCCTTCGCGGAGCAGGCGCAGATGATGATCGACACGCTGGGGCTGGTTGAGGGCGATCCGGTGGGCGTGCTCTACTGCACCAACGAGTCCAACTCGCTGATCCAGTACGAGGCCGTCAAGGCGCTGTTCGAGGAGGCGGGCATCGTCGTGAACGCCTACACCTTCTCCGAGACGACCGAGCTGCAGGCCGTGGCGACCTCCATGGCCAACGAGTGCAAGGCCGTGTACATCCCCTCGGACAACACCGTCGCCGCCAACGACTCCATCGTCGGCACGATCTGCACGGAGAAGAACGTCCCCGTCTACACCAGCTACGGCGGAACCATCTGCTATGCCAGCCTGGCCATCGACTACTACCAGCTGGGCTACGAGACGGGTCTGATGGCCGCGGACATCCTGATCAACGGCACGGCTCCCGCCGACATCGAGATCATGACCCTGACGCCCGCCGTTGCCTACAACGAGGAACTCTGCGCGCAGCTGGGCATCGAAGTCCCCGCCAAATAACTCCCGACAAAAACCTGAGATTGGAAGAATTGCGATATGGCTTTTCTATACGCACTGCCCGGCGCCATCGCGGAAGGGCTGATCTGGGGCCTGATGGGCATCGGCGTCTACATTTCCTATAAGATACTGGACATCGCGGATCTGACGGTCGACGGTTCGATCTGCACGGGCGCCTGCGTCTGCGCGATGCTGCTGGGCAGCGGCGCGCCCGTGTGGGTCGCCGTGCTCGCGGCAATGCTGGCAGGCGCGCTGGCCGGCGCCGTCACGGGGCTTCTGCACACCGCGCTGGGCATTCCGTCGATTCTGGCCGGCATCCTGACGCAGCTGATGCTCTATTCCGTGAATCTGTTCATCCTGGGCGGCAAGTCCCTGGTCGCCATCGACCCGAGGGCGAACGACCTGTGGGTGCACATGAGCGACAATCCCGCCTCCATCGGGGCGATGCTGATCCTGGTCACCGTGGTGATCCTCTGCCTTTGGCAGTTCTTCTACACGGAAATCGGGCTTACGCTCAAGTCGACCGGCGACAATCCCGACATGAGCCGGGCGCAGGGCGTCAACGTGAAGCTGAACAAGGTCGTCGGCCTGTCCATCGCCAACGGCATCGTCGCCCTCGCCGGGGCGATGCTCGCGCAGTACAAGGGCTCCGCCAACATCAACGATGGGCGCGGCGCCATCGTGATCGGGCTCGCCGCCATCTTCATCGGCCTGTCCGTGTCCATGAAGATCAAGCCCAACTTCGTGGTCAGCCTGATCGGCGTGCTGGGCGGCGGCGTGATCTACTACATCGTATACAACCTGGTCATCCTGATGGGTCTGAAGACGGACTATCTGAAGATGCTCTCCGCGATCATCGTGACGATCTTCCTGGCGGTTCCGTATTTGAAGGGCGAATACTTCACAAAGCGCAAGCCCCTGCAGCCCTGGAAGACTGCGAATGGAGGCGGCGGAAATGCTTAAGATCACCGACCTGCAAAAGACGTTCAACCCGGGGACCGTCAACGCAAAGACCGCATTGAACGGCCTGAACCTGTCGCTCGCGGACGGCGACTTCGTCACCGTGATCGGCGGCAACGGCGCGGGCAAGTCCACCCTGCTCAACGCGATCGCGGGCGTGTGGAAGCCGGACTTCGGCACGATCGAGATCGACGGCGTGGATGTGACGCGCATGCCGGAGTTCAAGCGCGCGCAGTTTCTCGGCAGGGTCTTTCAGGATCCCATGAAGGGCACCTCGCCCGACATGGAAATCGCCGAGAACCTGGCCATTGCCTCCAAGCGCGGAGCAAAGCGAAGATTCGTGCGCGGTGTCAGAAGGGCCGATCGGGAAAAGTACCGCGAAATGCTGGCCTCCCTCGAACTCGGGCTGGAAAACCGCCTGTCGACCAAGGTAGGATTGCTCTCGGGCGGCCAGCGGCAGGCCATCACGCTGCTGATGGCGACGATGAACCGCCCCAAGCTGCTGCTCCTCGACGAGCACACGGCGGCGCTCGACCCCAAGACGGCGGCCAAGGTGCTCGAATTGACGGATCAGATCGTTCTCAAAAATCATCTGACGACGCTGATGATCACGCACAACATGCGCGACGCCATCGCCCACGGCAACCGCCTGATCATGATGCACGAGGGGAACATCCTCCTCGACGTCTCCGGAGAAGAAAAGAAAAACCTCACCGTCGAACAGCTGCTGAACCTCTTCACCCAGGCCAGCGGCATCGTAAACGACCGCATGGCGCTGAACTGAACACCCCTCCGGCCATTTGTCAAGCCGCATGGACTTGTCAGGAAAAATTACGTCCGGAAATGCAGGGATTTTGTGCGACAGTCAATGTTCATATAAATGCAAGGCGACTCATGGATTCGTGCAATTTTTGGGCGTATACAGTTCGTAAACCTCGAAAAATGAAGGATGTCCATGAACACGAAGAAAATTTTCTGAATTGACATGTATAAATTAACGCGATTGCGCTGGGAGACGGCGGCTTTCAGGAGTATAATGGCACAAATTCAGGGAAATAAGGGAGGCTATTCCTGTGAAAAGACTGTTGAAACGCTGTTGGGCGGTTCTGATGAGCCTCGCGCTGCTGCTGAGCTGCTGCGCGTCGGCGGAAGAGGCGCCGCTCGCGCTGAACGAGGCCGCGATGTTCGACTACATGGTCGACGAATTTGAAGGGATCGCCCAAATTCCGCGCGGGTCTGGAAACACCAATGCGATCAGCGATTACCTGTTCGCATGGGGCGAGGAACACGGCTTTGCTGCCATGCAGGACGAGGTGGGCAACGTCCGCTGGGACGTCGAAGCGACGCCCGGATATGAGGACGTGCCGCTGATCGTGCTGCAGGCGCACATGGACATGGTCGTCGTTTCGGACGATGGCCGCGACATGACCCAGTCGCCGATTGCCGTCGTGGTCGACGAGGAGAACAACGTCATCACTTCGGACGGCCACACGAGCCTCGGCAGCGACGACGGAATGGGCCTCGTCTCCATCATGTATCTGGTGACGACGGATGAATATGCGCACGGCCCGCTGCGCGTGATCATCACCATCAACGAAGAGGGCGGCGAGCCTTCCGGCGTTGGGAATATGGATCACAGCTGGGTGACGGACGCAAAGTATCTGATCAACATTGACTCGGAGGACTACGCGACCTGCACGGTCGCGGCCTGTGGCTTCATGTCCTACCAGTTCAACGTGCCGCTGACCAGCGAGGCCGTCGACGAGGGAAAGATCGCCTATACGATCGACCTGAACGGCACGAAGGGCGGTCATTCCGGCGTGGACATCGACAAGAACCGCGCCAACTCCATCAAGGCGGTGAACTATTGCCTGGCATGGGCGAAGTACAACGGAATCGACGTCCAGATTGCCTCCTTCACCGGCGGCACCGGCTCGACCGCAATTCCGGCGCTTGCGAGCGCGACCGTCGTGTTTTCGCCGGAGTATGAAGAACAGTTCAAAGCCGAGATGGATCAGACGATCGCGCTGTTCGCGGAGCAGTATGACCGCACGGAGGCGGGCTACAGCTTTACCTATGCGCCCGCTGAACTGCCCGAGAGCGCTCTGACGGCGGACTGCTCGGCGACGGTCATTGACCTCGTGGCGTCGCTCGAAGAGGGCGTGAACACCATCAGCCAGCGCTATGAGGGCATCACCGAGACCTCCTTCAACCTGGGTACGCTTGACGTCGCCGCGGGCGAGGAGAGCACGACCATCTCGCTGTCGATGCGCTGCAGCACGCGCTGGCCCGTCATGCTGGCCAACATGCAGTTCGTCGCAATCGGAAACGCCTTCGGCGTGGAAGTGACGTCCTGGGGCGAAGATCCCTTCAATCCAGAGAACATCAACGTCGGCTGGGAGGAGCGCGAGGGCGACACCATTGCGCTGCTGTACAAGCAGGCCTTTGACAGCTATACCGGCGACGAGTGCGTGATCACTGCGGTGCACGGCGGCTTGGAGTGCGCGGACTTCGCCTCCTGGAGCGAGGAGCTTGAGATCATTTCGGTTGGTCCGACGATCGAGAACCCGCACTCGGTCAGCGAATACGTCGAGATTGATACGGTGACGAAAACGTGTGGCGCCGTCGCAACGCTCATCAATTCCATTGCAAACGGTGTGACCGTTGCCGAGTGAGGCAAAAATCAGTCGCTAAAGGGGGGAACTCTCGGCGCTCAGTCTGTCAAAGATGGACTGTTTTCCGCGCCATGGACAAAAGAAACTCGTTGCAGAATAAGTATTGTTTAAACGGTCTTGCTCCGAATTTCAACCGGGGTGGGACCGTTTTTGCGCGAGATATGTTCGAGATTGTAGAAATGAATGGACTTGGCAACAAACTGCTCGACCTCAGCTGGGGTGATGAAGTGAATGCTGCACAGATATTCAGTCATCAGGGTAGAGAAAGAGTTTCCATTGCTACGTTGTCACAGGAGCAGCTGTGGCTGGACGTAGATGGAGAAACATGGTGTGCCTGTATGAATTTATCCGACTGCCGCCTTGTGCGCAGTATAACGCCGGCGGGGATAGATGTCAAGGGCGGCGGCAAGGCCGCCGTTCATCGGAGTGTACGGGCGTCAAGGATCGGAAACATGAGAGTGCCAAGAACGACAAAAAGAGGAGAAAGGCAGGGGAGTCAAGGGAAGGGCGTAGATTTGCGAAGCAAATACACCCCCCCCGACCTTGACTTTGGTAGAGAAAGCGTCATGGACTTTGGCCGTCCGGCGCAATGAGTCGGATGGCCTTGTCTGTTACATGACACTCGATACAGATCAGGCACCTGATTGGGAGATTTCATGCTCAAGCGGGTCATTATGTAGCTATTGGATTGACGTTGATAGACGGCCAGCAGCTTGCGGTCGTCCTTCAGAGAGAACGTCCACATGCATTTGTAGAATTGTAACTCGTCCGTACGGCGCTGGTGCTTCACTTTACCGTTACGGCATTGTGTTGCAATGCAGACTCAGTGATGCGCAATTGCCATGCCGCAGGATGTGCTCATCAACAGGAACCATACATCCTCAATGTTTTCGATTTTCGTTTGCTCAACGAGTTTGCTGAGAGTTGTAACAACGCGATCAAGGTCTTCGAGAAAGTTACTCTCAGATTCAGAAACTTCTGCTCCTTCAAAATCCTGATTTCTTATGCAACATTTGACAATGAGTCA
>DVGE01000289.1 GCA_018712885.1 Candidatus Pullichristensenella stercoripullorum
GACCGACCGGGTATGAACCGATTGCTCTAGCCAACTGAGCTACGCCGCCATGAATGGTTGCGGGGGAGGGATTTGAACCCTCGACCTCCGGGTTATGAGCCCGACGAGCTACCGGACTGCTCTACCCCGCGTTATCCGTCCAAAGCGCTTTCGCTCCGACGGCAAAAATAATTATAGCACGTTTCACCGCTCCTGTCAAGGCACGTGGCGAAACTTTTCAGACACATTACAAAAATGCGGCCGCCGCGCTCGCAGCAGCCGCGTTCTATCCGTCTTTTAGGCGCTGATCTTGACGATCTCCACCGCCACTACGCGCTCAGGTTCGGCGGCGGTGCCGGCGGTCACGTCGTTGTAGGTCACGCGCACGGCGTCGCCCGCCACCAGGTCCTCCGGCAGCAGCGCGGGGTCAAAGTCCACCGTCACCGCGCCGTCGCCCTCGCCAAGGGTCATCGACGTTTCGGAAAGCTCGGTGATTACGTCCTCCACGGCATACTCGGCCACTACCAGCCCGGCGGATACCTGCGGGGGGATGGAGAGCGTCGCCGCGCCGTCGTAGTAGACGATGGCGCGCTGCGCGTCAAAGCCCGTTTCCGCCCACGCCGCGGGCAGGTTCACGCGGTACTCGTTGCCGTCGCTCGCGTAGAGCAGCAGGGCGTTCTCCGCGGGATAGGTCTCCAGCACATCGCCCTCGAGCTTGTGGGAAACGATGCGTCCGGCGGTCACCTGCGGGGGCAGGGAGCGGGTCATCGTGCCGTCGTAGTCCACGTATACATAATCGCCCACCGCCAGCTCGTAACCCGTCTCCATCACGGTTTCGTCGCTGACGAGCACCAGCACTTCGCCTTGTGCGGCGTCTTCGATGAGCCAGCCGCCTTCCTGCGCTTCGAGGATGACGCCCTGCAGCATGTATACCTGCGCCTGCGCGTCGCCCGTTTCCGCGTCGAGCCAGCCACCCTCTTCGGCGGGAGTCGTTTCCTCGGCGCATACGGGCAGTGCCATCAACAATACCACAATCAGCAAAGAAAGCAGTTTTTGCATCGCGTTTTCCTCCGTTTCCTTTGTTCACTTATTGAGACGGATGCGCCGCCCCATTGGTTCCCACACTGCCGGAAAAGTGGGAAATTTTTCTAAAAACAGCGGCCCGCCACCGTTACAGATGGCGGGCGCGCGCTTACAGGACGCTGCCGAGGAACTCGCGCAGGCGCGGGTTTTCGGGGCTTTCCAGCACCTCCCGCGGCGTGCCCTGCGCGGCGATGACGCCCTCGTCCATGAACACCACCTTGCTGGCCACGTTGCGGGCAAAGCCCATCTCGTGCGTGACCACCAGCATGGTAAGGCCGCTCTCGGCCAGGCTCTGCATCACGGCCAGCACCTCGCCGACCATTTCCGGGTCGAGCGCCGAGGTCGGCTCGTCAAAGAGCAGCACTTCCGGGTCCATGGCCAGAGCGCGGGCGATGGCCACGCGCTGCTTCTGTCCGCCGGAGAGCTGGCGCGGCTTGGCGTTGAGAAACGGCTCCATGCCCACGCGCTGGAGGTATTTGAGGGCGTTCTCGCGGCTCTCCTCCGCCGGGCGCTTTAAGACCTTCATCTGCCCGACCATGCAGTTTTTCAAAACGGTCATGTTGTTAAAGAGGTTGAACTGCTGAAACACCATGCCCACGCGGGCGTGGTAGTTGCCAAGAGACACGTCTCCCGAAAGCACGTTCTTGCCGTGGAAGAGGATCTCGCCGGCGTCCGGCGTCTCCAGCAGGTTGATGCAGCGCAAAAGCGTGCTCTTGCCCGAGCCGGAGGAGCCGATGATGCAGGCCACCTCGCCCTTGCCCACGGAAAAGTCGATGTCCTTGAGCACTTCGTGCGCGCCGAAGGACTTGCGCAGGTGCCGAATATCGATGACGCTTTCCATGCTCATGCCTCCTCCTTCGACGTGTCCACGCGGATGGCCGCGCGGCTGTCGGACTGCGAACCGCAGATGACGTAGTTGTCCGGCCCGTCCATCTTCTTTTCGATGAGGCGCAAAATGCGCGTCACCGTGAAGGTGAGGATGAAGTAGATCACGGCGATGATGAAGAACGCTTCAAAATAACGGTAGTAAAGGCCGGCGGCGGACTTGCCCTGGAAGTACAGCTCTGTGACGGAAATGACGTTCAGGACAGACGAGTCCTTGATGTTGACCACGAATTCATTGCCGATGGAGGGCATGATATTGCGCACCGCCTGCGGCAGCACCACCGTCACCATCGTCTGCCAGTGGGTCATGCCGATGGAGCGCGCCGCCTCGGTCTGCCCGCGGTCGATGGAGATGATGCCGCCGCGCACGATCTCGGCCATGTACGCGCCGGTGTTGATGGAAATGATCAGTATGGCCGCCTGCAGCGTCGGAAGCTGCGGCCCGCCCATGTAGGGGATGCCGTAGAAGATGACCATGGCCTGCACCATCATCGGCGTGCCGCGGAACACTTCTATATAAATGCCCAGCACGGCGTTGAGCAGCCTGACGAGCGCCCGCTTCCATATCGGCGCGCGCGGCCCCAGTTCGATGGTGCGGGCGATGCCCACCAGCAGGCCGATGAGGAAGCCGAGGATGGTGCCGCTGATGGCGATGAGCATGGTCATGCCCGCGCCGCGCAAGAACAGCGGGCCGTATTGCTCCAGCAGGAAGACGACCCAGCCAAAGAAGGTCGTCGGGGAGGTCGATGGCATGTGAACTGCTCCTTTCCGGGGCAAGCGCCCCGCGCAGAAAGCGGCGGGGAAGGCCCCGCCGCGCAGAGCGCTGATAAAGCCCACAACCGCAAAAATTGCCCCGATAAAATGAGAATCGGATGCAATTTTTGCTTCCTGCGTCAGCCAACTTGCCGCCTGCGGTCACTTACGTCTATGTAAGCTCCCTTGTCGGCAAGTTTGCTTCCTTGGCTTGCAGGCTTTCTCATCGCTCTGCACAGCGGGGAAGCCCCGCCGCGCTGTGCCTGCGCCGGATGCGGCGCGGGCGTTGTCCCGTGTTATTCCGCGCTGGGCTGGTCGGCCAGCACGTCCTCCATGATCTGCAAGCGCTCCTCGTCGGAGATGGTGGCCAGCGCCTCGTTGATCTGCGCGGTCAGTTCGCTGCCCTTGGCCACGCCGATGGCGATGGAGGTGTCCGCCGGGTCGGTCTCAAAGCCCTGTCCGTCGGCAAATTCC
>DVGE01000290.1 GCA_018712885.1 Candidatus Pullichristensenella stercoripullorum
CGGAGCTTTGCTTCACGCTCCCCGTCAGCGCGGAACTGCAAACGGGCTCCACAGCGGTCATTTCCAGCTTTGACCAGAGCCCCACGAACCTGGGCAGCACCGTGACGCTCACCGCCGGCGAGGAGGCCGGCGAAGCCACGCTCACCTACCGCCTGCTGGGGCTGATCCCGGTAAAGACCGTTTCGGTGACGGTCGAAACGGAGCGCACGCTCGTTCCCGGCGGGCAGTCGGTGGGCGTGGCGCTGCTGACCGAAGGCGTGGTGGTGGTCGGCTCCTCGGACGTGGGCAAGACGCCCAGCCCCGCGTATCAGGCGGGCATCCGCGCCGGCGACCGCATCGTGCGCGTGGACGACACGCCCGTCACCGGCTCGGAGCAGCTGCGCGCGCTCATCGCCGGGGGCGGCGAGGCCACCCTGGAAGTGATCCGCGGCGAGGAGACGATGACGGTCAGCGTCGAGCCGGCGCTCGACCCCGCCGACGGCGCGTACCGCCTGGGCGCGTGGGTGCGCGACAGCACCGCCGGCATCGGCACATTGAGCTTTTACGACCCGGAGAGCGGCGCTTTCGGCGCGCTCGGCCACGCCATCACCGACGTGGATACGGGCATAGTATTGCCCGTGGGCTACGGCGGCATATACGAAAGCTCCGTGGTGGACATCAGCAAGGGCAAGAGCGGAGAGCCGGGCGAGCTGCTGGGACAGTTCTTCGACGCCGAAACGCAGCTGGGCGAAGTTACAAGCAATACCGACTTTGGTATTTTCGGAACGACGAACGAGGAGATCGTCAATCCTCTCTACCCCGACGGCCTGCCCGTGGGCACGCGCGGCGACATACACGTGGGCGAGGCGCAGATCCTGACCACGCTGGTAGACGGCGAGATCCACGCCTATGACTGCGAGATCACCAAGCTGAACGGGCAGGACGGACCCGCCACGCGCTCGATGGTGATCCGCGTGACGGACGAGGAACTGCTCGCGGCTACGGGCGGCATCGTGCAGGGCATGAGCGGTTCGCCCATCGTGCAGGACGGGAAGCTGGTGGGCGCGGTCACGCACGTGTTCATCAACGACCCGACGCAGGGCTACGGCGTCTACATCGAATGGATGCTGGACGCCGCCGAGCGCGGCGAAGAGGAACTTTCCGGTTAACTTCCGAAGAAGCGTCCCAACGGGCAGGAATTTTACCGCGCGCGTCGAACCTGTTTTTCTATGCTGGATGCGTTGGGAGGGATGCCCATGGCGGCGCGGTGCAAAACGGCGCTCGTCGCGGAGCCTTCCGGCGCGGAGCGCGCCCGCCTGGGCGAGATGGCCGCGAAACTGGGTTTCGGGCGCGTCTTGCAGACGGAAGACGGGCTGGAAGCGCTGCGTCTGGTAGAGGATCTCCTGCCCGACGCGCTGCTGGTGAGCGCCACGCTGCGCCCGGGAGACGGCGTTTGGCTGGCGCTGACCGTGGCGCGCAAGCCGCTGACCGTGCGGCCCGCCGTGGTGCTGATGCGCCTGCCGGGGCTGATGGTGCCGCGCAGCGCCGAGCTCGCGGACTGCGGCGTGGCGGTGATCGACCGGCCCGCGCGTCCTGACGCTTTGTCCGACGCTCTGGCGCGGACGGATGTGAGCGTCCGCCCTCTGCCTGAGGCGATCCGCCGGCGGCGCGACGAGTTGCTCGACCGCCTTGGCGTCACGGGACATGAAGGGCGTACCTATTTGGAAACGGCGGTGGGCCTCGCCTGGCTGGACATGCGCCTTGCGCGCAGTCTCACCGCTACGCTTTATCCGCTGGTGGGCCGTCGCCACGGCGTCAGCGCCCGCAAGGTGGAGCAGAGCATGCGCTATGCGATCGAGCTCGCGTGGAAGCGCGGGCGGATCGACGAGCAATACAGGATCTTTCGCGGTACGATAGACGCGCAGCGCGGCAAACCCACATGCGGGGAAATGATCGCGCAGCTCGCGGATATACTGCGCATGGAGGAGGTTTGACGATGAAGAAAATGAAGCGCGTCGTGCTGATCGTTCTGGACGGCACCGGCTGCGGCGCTCAGCCGGACGCGGAGAAATACGGCGACGCGGGCGCGGACACCCTCGGCCACGTCTGGACGCAGGAAAAGCCCGACATCCCCAACCTCACGGAACTGGGTCTGCTCTCCGCCGCCGGCATCTCCACGCCGGAGGAGGACGAACCGATCGGCTGCTTTGGCAAGATGACCGAGCGCGCCGCCGGCAAGGATACCACCACCGGCCACTGGGAGATCGCCGGGCTGACGCTTGAAAAGCCCTTCCCCACCTACCCCAACGGCTTCCCGCCGGAGCTGATCCGGGCCTTTGAGGAAGAGATCGGCATGGGCACCATCGGCAACAAGCCCGCCTCGGGCACGCAGATCATCGAGGAACTGGGCGCGGAACACCTGCGCACGGGCAAGCTGATCGTCTACACCTCGGCGGACAGCGTCTTTCAGATCGCCGCGCACGAGGGCATCATCCCCCCGACGGAACTGTGGCACATCTGCCGCATCGCCCGGCGCATGCTCAAAGGCGAACACGCCGTTGGCCGCGTCATCGCCCGGCCTTTCGTCGGCGAGGTGGGCCACTTCGTGCGCACGGAGAACCGGCGCGATTTCTCGGTAGACCCCACGGGCACGACCATGCTGGACGTGCTCAAGGGCGAGGGCTACGACGTGCTGGGCGTGGGCAAGATCGAGGACATCTTCAACCACCGCGGACTGACTTCCTCCAACCACGCCGCCGGCAACGAGGCCTGTGTGGACGCGGTGCTGGATTACCTGAAAAAGGATCACTGGCGCGGCCTGCTCTTTGCCAACCTGGTGGACACGGACATGCTCTACGGCCACCGCAACGACGTGCCCGGCTTCGCCCGCTGCCTGGAGGCGTTTGACAAGCGGCTGCCGGATATCCTGCGGCTGCTCGGCGACGACGGCATGCTCATCATCACCGCCGACCACGGCTGCGACCCCGCCTTCCCCACCACCGACCACACGCGCGAATACGTGCCGCTGTTGGTCTGGGGCCTGGGGCTGCAGGAAGGCGTGCCTTTGGGCGTACGCGGCACGTTCGCGGACGTGTCCGCCACCGTGCTCGAGGCGCTGGGCGCGAAAGGCAGGCTGGACGGCACATCCTTCTACGGCAAGATCGCACTGGAATAGGTGCCTCGCGGGAGCGGGACGCCCTTCGCCCCGGCGAAGCGGCTCCCGCTCTTCTGTTTTTGCCGGCGGAGCTGTGTTTTGCGTGGTTTTTTTCCCGATTTTTACGGGTATCGCCCTTTTCCCGAAGGGGAACAATGTGGTATAATGAAGAAAGGTTCATCAGGACGTTAGAACGACTGTTGACCCGTGCCGAGGGAGAACGATATGCAGCCAGGAATCACCCGGCCCGCCCATCGCGGGCAATCGAGCCATAGCGCCTATCGCGCGCAGCCGCAGCGCTCATCGCAGCGGCGGCCGGTCCCGGGAAAGAGCGCTTCCGCGCGTCCCGCGTCCGGCCGCGGCGCGACGCAGGGCGCGCGTGGCCGTGCTCCGCAGCCGGGCGGGCGTGTTCCGCACCCGAACGATCGCTCCATGACCGCGGCGCCGCGGCAGGGTGCAAGCGGCGGGCGGAAGGGCAAGTATCCCCGCCGGCGCATCGTCGGCATCGTGATCCTGATCGCCGTCATCGCGCTTTTGTGGTACGCGCTGGATACGGCGATCACGCTGGGCGTGGGCACGCCCCGCTTTTACAACGTCTACGTCAACGGCGTTTCCCTGCGCGGCTACACCCGCGAAGAAGGTTTTGAACTGTTTGCGGACCTTGAGGACGAATGGCAGACGCGCGCTTATGAGCTTTATTTCGGCGATTCCACCTGGACGTTCTCGCCGGCCACTGTCAACGCGCAGCTCAATGTGGAAAGCGTGCTGGAGCGCGCCTGGAACTACGGGCGCGTCGGCAGCCTTTCCTATCGCAAGAGCCAGATCAAGGCGCTCGACCGCGACGGCTACCGCTTTGAGAGCGATATAACCTATGATGAGGGCTTGTTGGAGGATTTTCTCGCCGGCATCCGCGAGGCCGTGGATATCGAACCGGTGGACGCGGTCGTCGCCGCTGAGGTGGACGGCCCGCGCGTGATCACCGAATCGCGCACCGGCTCCCAGCTCCAGGAGGAGGACACGCGTGCGCTTTTGCACGATCTGCTCATCTACGGTTCTGAGCAGACGCGCGTGGAGCTGCCGGTGATGGTGACTGAGCCAAATATCAGCACCGAAGAGGCGCAGAACACGCTTGGCAGCGGAGAAGTGGTCGGCGAGTGCACCACCAGCATCGAGGGCAGCCGCTCCAACCGCAAAACCAACGTACGCGTTGCCTTGTCGCGCTTTAACGGGTTGCGGGTCGACCCAGGCGAAACGGTCAGCTTCAACGCCGTGGCGCTGGAGCGCACCGAAGCCAACGGCTATAAGGAGGCCGTTGAATATTCCGAAGGCGAAAGCACCACGGGCATCGGCGGCGGCACCTGCCAGGCCTCCACCACCATGTACGGCGCGCTTTTGGAAGCGGGCGTGACCATCGTTGAGCGGCACAACCACTCGATGACCGTCGGCTATGTCGACCCCAGCCTCGATGCCGCCGTGACCGACACGGGCAGCAAGGATCTGGTGTTCCGCAACGACTCTGATGTGCCGCTCTATATCTACACCACCGTCACGGACACCACCGCCACGGTGCGCATCTACGGCGAAAAACCGCCCTATCGGTACGTGTTCCGCTCCATCGTCATCGAAGACGATATACAGCCCACGTCGGAAAGGGTGGAGGTGGATACCAGCGGCGAATACGCCACCTACACCGACGAAAAAGTGCTCGTCACCGAAGGCAAGACCGGTATGCGCAGCCAGCTCTGGCGCGACAGCTTCGACTGGGAAACGGGCGCGTTTATCGAGACCGTGCAGATCTCGTCCGACTATTACAACCCCGGCAGGAACGTCTACTACGTCGGCGTGCAGCAGCGCCCTGCGACCACGCCATTCATATCCTCGACCGGCACCTGGTGAACGAAAGGAGTCCTTTATGAAGCAGTGCTTTCTGACCACGAACGGCCCCAAGGCCATCGGCCCTTATTCCACCGCCGTGATCTGTGGAAACACGGCCTATCTTTCGGGCATGATCCCCGCCGATCCCGCCACTGGCAAGATCGTCGAGGGCGGCATCGAGGCGCAGGCGACGCAGGTGTTTGAAAACATCCGCACCGTCCTTGGCGAGATGGGGTTGTCGTTTGCCAACGTCCTGAAAACGACCGTGTTCCTCACCGACCTTGGGGATTTTGCCGCGGTCAACGCCATCTATGAGCGCTACTTCGGCCCTGATTTCCCCGCCCGCAGCTGCGTGGAAGTCTCCCGCCTGCCCGCCGGCGCGCGCGTGGAAGTGGAACTGATCTGCGAAAAGGTCTGAAAAACACAAAAAGGGCGTTCGCGGCGCGGCGCGCAGAGCCGCAAACGCCGTACACACGAGCAAAGGAGTGTTGAAGGGTGTTTGACAGCGCAAACATATCCATCTTCGCGGGCAGCGGCGGACAGACGTTCGCCGAGCGCATGTGCCGCTATATGGGCCGCAAGGTGGGCAACTCGGAAGTCATCACGTTCTCTGAAGGCAACACGTTCGTCCGCATCAACGAATCCGTCCGCGACCGCGACGTGTATCTCGTGCAGCCCATCGGCATGCACTCCAACAACGAATTTGTCGAGATCCTCTTCTGGATGGACGCCTTCAAGCGCGCCAACGCCCTGACGGTAACGCTGGTCATGCCCTACTTCGCCTACGCGAAGGGCGATAAAAAGGACGAACCGCGCGTCTCCATCCGCGCGCGCGTGTGCGCCGAGTGCATGGAGCTGGCCGGCGCCGACCGCTTCGTGACCATGGATCTGCACGCGCAGCAGGTGCAGGGCTTCTTCAAAAAGCCCATGGATCACCTCTACGCCATGCCGATGCTGGTGGAGATCGTGCGCAGCATGGACCTTTCCAACGCCGTGGTCGTCTCCCCGGACGCCGGTTTTGCCAAGCAGGCGCGCAAGTACGCCAACGCCCTGGGCCTGCCCATCGCCATCGGCGACAAGGAGCGCACCGACCACACGGAGAACGCCCACGTGCTGGAAGTGATCGGCAACGTCGAGGGCAAGGACTGTCTGGTGGTGGACGACTTCACCATCTCCGGCGGCACGCTGGTCAATTTGGCCGACGCGCTGAAAAAACACGGCTGCAAGCGCGTGTACGCGCTCTTGTCCCACAACATCATCTCCGCGCGCGGCGTGGCCAAGATCGAGGCCAGCCCCATCGAGGCCGTGTTCTCCACCGATACGGTGGACAACCCCAACATCAT
>DVGE01000291.1 GCA_018712885.1 Candidatus Pullichristensenella stercoripullorum
CGCCTGCTGGAAGGGCTGTTTCCGCGCTTTTCCCTGCGCGGCAAGGAGGTCTGGCTCACGCACGCGGACGTGGACCACGCCGGGCTGCTCCCGCTGTTCGACCGCGCCTGCATGAGCCGGGATTGCTATGAGAATTTCGCCCTCGAGGGGCGCGGTAAGGCGAATTTCCGCGAACAGAACCCCCTGCACGCGCCCTACTGCGCCCTGAGCAAGGTCATCTCCGGCTACGCGCCGCCGGATATGGAGCGCTGCGTGGCGGTGGGCGAAAAGCGCGGCGACGCGCCGCTTTCCTATATCGGCTCGCGTTCTTTCGGGCCATGGAAGTTCGATTTTTATCAGGGAAACGGCGGCCACGTCCGGGGCGAAACGGTGATCGTCTGCGAAAAATTGCAGCTGCTCTTCAGCGGCGACATCTACGTCAACATCAAGGGCTATTCCCCGGACCAGCAGGCGTTCAACCGCCTCGCGCCCTTTCTGATGACCGGCGTGGACTCCGACCCCGCCAAAGCGCGGGAGTGCCGCGCCCTGCTCACAGAGCGCTACGCCGGCTACCTCTGCTGCCCCGGCCACGGCAGCCAGTGCCGCCTGCCGGAGCCCACCGCGCAGAAGTGAGGGGTATGGAAGCGTCCGTTCCCGCCGCGCGCGTCAGCCTGCGCGTGCTCTGCGCGCGGGCTGTTTTTCGCGCAAGGAAGAGGGGAGCAGGCGCATAGGGCGGGACCTCCCGGGGATCTTCCCTGCGCGGGTGAGACGTTCTTCTGTCTTTGCCCGCATACCGCCCCGCCGCGCGCTGTTCAGCCGCTGAGAACGCGAACGCGAGCGGGATAGTGCGCGAAAACGTTCCGGCGCGGCGTTTGCGTTTCCCGCAAGACTGCCGCGCCAAAAACACCCGCGCCCCCGGCTCTTGCATCCGGGGGCGCGATATGTCTTTTCGTTCACCCTTCCAGCAGCGCGCACAGGCCGCTTGCCGCTTCGCGCGCGTCCTTGCCCTCGGCAATGACGGTCAGCGGCATGCCCCGGCGCAATTCCATCGAAAGCACGCTGATCAGCGATTCAATGCGGATCGCCCGACCCGCGCTTTCGATGGATACATGCGAATCATACCTCGAAGCGCACTCGGCGATGCGGGCCGCGAGCACCGGCGTCAAGCCGTCGGCCATGCCGTAGCGCGTTTCGAGCCGGACCGTGTCCATTGGCAAAACCTCCGTTTCCCTGTCAGATGTCTTCTTCTCCCTCGCGGAGGCTGGCGGCGATCTGCTTGAGCCGCCGCAGGCGCGAATTGACCCCCGATTTGCCGATCGGCGGGTCGCAGAACTCTCCCAGCGCGGCCAACGGGTCCTCCGCGTGCTCCGCACGCACGCGCGCCATCTCCCGCAAGGACGCGGGCAGACGGTCCAGGCCGATCTTTCGCCGGATGAGCTCTATGTCCGCAAGCTGCGCCTGCGCGTTTTCGATCTGCCTTGCCAAGTTGCGTTCGTCACAGTTGAGCTGGCGGTTGATGCGGTTGCGCACATCCTTCTTGACCCGCACGTTTTCCAGCGTCATCATCGCGTTTTTGGCGCCTATGAGCGTCAGCGCGTCGGCGATCTGCTCTCCACCTTTCAAGTATACCACAAACTTTGACTTTCTGCACGTCTTTTTTGCGGAAATTTCAAAATAATTCAGCAGCATGATAACATGCTCGGCCAGTTCCTCGCTGGGGGCGGCAAACTCCAGGTGATAGGCGCGCTCCGGGTCGCTCACCGCCCCGGAGAGCAGAAACGCGCCGCGCAAAAACGCCTTGCGGCAGCAGGCGTAGGCGAGCGTCGACTCCTTGGGCACGGCGCGCACGCCGAACAGCGCCTCCGCGTCGAGCAGGCCGCAGGCTTCGAGTATGGCGGCGCTGTCCGCGTCCGGCGGGGCCACCTGATAGCGCGTCTGGCGGAGCTGGTCGGTCTTTGTCGTACTCAGTTCCGCGGTGACGCCGAAGAAGTTTTTCAAAAGCACGAAGAAGTGCCGCGCCACAAAGGCGTCGGGCGAGGCGATGCGCAGGCGGTACTTCTCCCGCCCGATGTAGGCCACGCCGCCGCCAAAGAGCAGCGCGGCGGCCACCTCCGCGCGGGCGCAGCAGGGCTGTTCGACCTTTTCCCGCGCCAGTTCCCCGCGCGCGTCGGACGCAAAGGACATTTTTCTCCCTCCACGATGTTCTTCAGCGCGCCTCCTCGCCGACGACGCGCACTTCCATTTCCAGATGCACGCCCGCGTGGGCATATACGCGCCTTTGCACCTCGGCGATGAGGTCAAGCACGTCGCCCGCCGTGGCCCCGCCGCGATTGACGACGAACCCGGCGTGCTTTTCGCTGACCTGCGCGCCGCCGATGGTCAGCCCCTTCAGCCCCGCCGCCTCGATCAGCGCCCCGGCAAAGTGGCCCCCGGGCCGCTTGAACGTCGAACCGGCGCTGGGGAAGGAAAGCGGCTGTTTCTCCCGCCGCCGGGCGTTCAATTCCTTCATGCGCGCGAGGATGGCCGCGGGGTCGTCCCGCGTGAGGCGGAAGCGCGCCCACAGCACGGGCAGGCCGCGTTTGAGCGGCAGGGTTACGCGGTAACCCATCTCCAAGGCCTCGCGGCTGAGGATGATTTCCTCGCCATCCCGCAGCACGCACGCCTCGACGAGCACATCCGAGAGCTGTCCGCCGTAGGCCCCGGCGTTCATGGCCACGCCGCCCCCGAGCGTGCCGGGGATGCCGCCGGCGAACTCCAGCCCGCTGAGCCCCGCCTCCTGCGCCATGGAGGCAACGCGCGCCAGCGTCGCCCCGGCCTGCGCGGTCAGCACCTCGCCGTCAATGTCCACGCGGGAAAAGCGCTCGCCCAGACAAATGACCAGCGCGCGCACGCCGCCATCGCGGACGATGAGGTTGGAGCCGTTGCCCATCAGCAGGGCGGGCA
>DVGE01000292.1 GCA_018712885.1 Candidatus Pullichristensenella stercoripullorum
GGTGCGGCCGCAGCGCCAGCGACGGCGCTTCCTCCAGCGCGCGGAAAAACGCGCCCGCCTCCTCTCCCAGCAGGGCGCGCATGTTGGCGATGAACGCTGTCTTGAGTTCCGGCATGGTCTCCTCCTGTCCGTCGCGCGCGGGCGTTTCCGCAAAGCTCCGCCGACGGCGAAAGCTCGCGCGCTATCCCTTTCCCTCCAGCGCCTCCGCGTAGGCCTCCAGTTCGGCAAAGTCCGTCACCACGGGGCCGTCCCAGCGCTCGACGTTCTCCGCGCGCGCCATCTGCACCGCGCGCATGCCCGCCTTCTCCGCGCCGCGCAGGTTGCGGGGCAGGTCGTCCACGAACAGACAGTCCTCCGCCCGCGCGCCCAGCAGGGCGAGGATGCGCGCGTACATGGCCGGGTCGGGCTTGAGCGCGCCCACGTCCGTGGAAAACACGTGCGCGTCGAAGTACCGCCAGATGCCGGCGTTTTCAAACACGCGCTTCAAAGAGGGCGATGTGTCGCTCAAAAGCCCCAGCCCGAAGCGCTCCTGAAAGCGGGGCAGGTAGGCGCGCACGTCCGCGTAGACGCCCATGCGCGCGGTGTTTTCCACAAAATCGTGCGCCAGTTCCTCCACCTGCCATCGCGCAAGGCCCCAGGGCACCATTTCGTTCATGGCCTCAAAGTAGCGAAGGCGCATCGCGTATTCCTCGGCCTCGGTGTCGATGCGCACATCCTCGCGCATAAAGTGCTTGCAGGCCTCGTGCGCGCGCAGATAGGCCTCGCTTGTAAGCGTGTCGCCCACGGGCGGCCGCAGCATCGCCGCGCCGTAGCGCCAATGGCCAAAGGCGGGGTAGACGATCACGCCGCCCGCGTCCAGAATCAGCTTCATACCGGCCCTCCCTCGGCGTTTTTTCCCATTATACCATCGCCGCGGGCGGCGCGGGCGAGCCTCGCGTTAATTTCGCCGCCCGGCGCTTGAAAAAATTGCGGCGGCGTGGTAAAATCCAAATGTGGAAACAGGCGTACAGTCCATACAAAAAAGGAGAGTTGCGCAATGTCTGTGAAAAAGATCGTCTCGCTTCTGCTGGCGCTCGCGCTGCTGTGCGGCATGGCGCTGGCCGACACCGTGGTGGGGACCAGCGGCAGCAGCTGGGTGCGCTCCGGCCCCGGCCGCGGCTATGAAAAGCTGGCCGTGCTCAGCGAGGGCGCGAGCTGCGAATACCTCGGCTCCACCCGCAGCGACGAGCGCGGCGTGGCCTGGTACAACGTGCGCGTGGGCGGCGTCGAGGGCTGGGTCTCCTCCCGCTACACCGCGCTCAACGCCGACGAAGGCTGGGGCGACGAGGACTTTTCCTGGGAGCTGGGCGAGGCCCGCTACGTGCGCGCCACCGCGCGCGTCAACGTGCGTTCCGGCCCCGGCACCAACTACGAGGATCTGGGCACGCTGGTGCGCGGCGAATGTCTGACCTACCTCAATGAAACGCGCTACGACGCCGGCGGGCAGGGCTGGTACAAGGCGCGCTACTATTCCTATGGCGAGGTATGGGTCAGCGCCGTGTACAGCGAGCTGACCGACACCTACACCGAGGCCGCCTCGGACGACGACGCCGGCGTTTCCGGCAGCTACATCCAGGCCACCGGCCGCCTCAACGTGCGTTCCGGCCCCGGCCTCGGCTACGACGACAAGGGCACGCTGCAAAAGGGCGCCACGGCCGCGTACCTGAACGAATACTCCGTGGACGAGCGCGGCGTGACCTGGTACAAGGTCTCCTACAACGGCGGCAGCGGCTGGGTGTCCTCCCGCTACTGCGAACTGTACTGACGGCAGGGACAAAAAACGGCGTCCAAGGCGAAAGCCCGGACGCCGCCAGAGCGCTGACAAAGCCCACAACCGCAAGAATCGCTCTGATATATGAAAAATCAGAAGCGATTCTTGCTTCCTGCGTCAGCTGCACTTGCATCCTGCGGTCACTTACGTCCATGTAAGCTCCCTTGGATGCAAGTTTGCTTCCTTGGCTTGCGGGCTTTCTCATCGCTCTGCCAGTCTGTTGACTTTGTCAACATCCTGACGGCGTCCAAGGCGAAAGCCCGGACGCCGCTTTTGTCCCTTTGCTTACCTCCCCGTCAACGATCCGCTGACGATGGAATCCAGCCCTTCGAGGATGAAGCACAGCCCCAGCGTCACGCCCAGCGCCTGCACGCCCAGCCACGGGTCCATCAGGCCGATGAAGCCCGCGACCAGCAGGATAACGCCCAGAAGCGTGATCCAGCCCCAGTTGCGCATGCCCAGCGCGCGCAGCTCCACCGAACCGGCGATGCGCATGACGCCGGAAAACAGCAGCCACACGGAAAACAGCACCGGCAGGGACAAGAGCGTAAAGGCGCGGTTGAAGAGCAAAAACAGCGACAGAAGCACCGTGAGGATGCCATCCAGCAAAAGCCCGACGGCGCCGAAGTAAAAGTCCCGCCCCCAGATGAAGAGGGCGATCTCGGCAACGCCCGAGATCAGCATGAACACGCCCAGCAGTATGCCGGCGGACAGCGCCGCCGTCTCCTGATGGCACAAACAGACCACGCCCGCGATGATGAGCAGCACGCCCGCGACGACGCTGAGCGCGCGCAACGTTCCTCTGCGCATAAACAACACTCCTTTATGATCTTACGGTCTCCCGCCCCCCGCTCCATCCGTCCGACAGGGAAAATTCTCCATCCGGGGCGTTTTTCCTGCCGGTTTTCTATATTTTTATAAACATTTTTCGATCATAACGAAACAGCGCTTCCGTGCATGGCGAAATTGATGCGCACCATATGGATGTGATCCTCCCATACGCCGTTGATGTTCAGATAGCACCTGGAAAGCCCCTCGTTGATAAAGCCGTTTTTTTCCAGCACGCGCAGGGAAGGTCTGTTCCTGGGCATGACGTTGGCCTCTACGCGATGCAGCCCCGCTTCGGCAAAAGCGTATCGCACCACCATGCCCACCGCCGCGGTCATATAGCCGCGGTTGAGATAGGCCGCGTCCAGTTTGTAGCCCAGAAAGGCGGAACGAAACGCGCCCCAGACGATGTTGTTCAGCCCGATGCTGCCGATGACCGTTTCCGGGCTGTCCGCCGGCGCGATGTAAAAGCGAAAGCCCGTTCTGGACGCGCGCGCGGCTTCCTCGGCGCGCAGGATCTCCCGCTGACGTTCCAGCGTAAAAAACGCATCCTCGCGCACGGGGTCGAAGGGCCGCAAAAATTCCCGGTTGCGCCGGTAGTAATCGGTCACGGCCGGCGCCAGAGCTGCCGACGCGGGCACGAGGCATATGTCGCTGTTGCGCATGGCGTTTCCTCCCATGGTTTTGAAAACAGTATAGCACGCCCGGCGCGCGAAGTCGAGCCGTACCGCCGAGAAAAAGCGCCCCGCCCGGGTGGGCGGGGCGCACAGGATGTTGACAAAGTCAACAGACTGGCAGAGCGTTGAGAAAGCCCGCAAGCAAGGAAATTTTGCCAGCGGCAAAATTTGTCGCCGAAGGCGACTGGATTTGACGATCCCGAAGGGCTCGGCAAATCCAC
>DVGE01000293.1 GCA_018712885.1 Candidatus Pullichristensenella stercoripullorum
ACGATGGAAAGCTCGATGGGGACGCCCTGTCCTCCGCCCTCGGAGAGGACAAGGCGCACGGCGATGCGCTCGGGCAGCGCGCCCGTGCCGTTGAAGAGGTAGGTCACGCCGTCGGTCTGGGGATCCATGCCCAGACAGCGCATCGGCACGTTCGTCTCGTCGCACGCTTCGAGCCGCGCGTCCGCCCCCAGCGCCGAGGGCGCGCCGTCCACCGTCAGCGTTATCCGGCCATAGGCGCGGGAGAACTGTGCCTCGATCTGCAGGGGCGTTCCCGCCCATTCGCCTTCGCCCACATAGCGCCGCGTTCCTCCCGGCGTGCGACGCACGCTGGCGGTCAGCTCCCCCGCCTCGCGCCGCGTGCCGGGCAGGGAATAGCAGGTATCACCG
Organism: Candidatus Pullichristensenella stercoripullorum; assembly: GCA_018712885.1. Taxonomy (GTDB): domain Bacteria; phylum Bacillota; class Clostridia; order Christensenellales; family Aristaeellaceae; genus Pullichristensenella; species Pullichristensenella stercoripullorum. The sequence goes on from DVGE01000293.1 coordinate 388, forward strand.
TCGAAATACAGGTAGCTTGCGCTCTCGATCAGCCGGATGCTTATGTTCAATGTCTCGCGCTCCTGCGCCGCCTCCGGCAGGGGAAATTCGTATTCGCGCAGGCTGAGAAGCGCGCCGTCCTCGCCCTGCAGCGTCCGTTCGCCCGAAGGCGGCAGGTCGATGCCGTCGTCTGTCAGCGTGTGGTCGCTTGGGTGCAGCGCGTACTGGACGATGCCGAAGGGCTCGCCATCCTCCTGCGCCTGATGGAAGCGCTCCACGATCGCCCGATCCGCCTCGCGCCCCACGGCAATATGCACGGGGCCTTCCAGCGCCTCCGCCTGCGCCAGTTCCGCCTGCGTCGGCACAAACTCCTCCACGCGCGCGTCGTTTTTCAGACGATAGGCCACGATCAGCGATCGCCCGTCGTAGTAGGCGTTTTCAATGGCTGCTTCGCTCGCGCCCAGAGCCTCGCTCTCCACGCTCTGCGCGTCCACGGTGGGCAGCGCCGCCTCGTCCGCGAGCTGGGAGAGCCTTTCGTCGTTTTTGCCAAACACGTCAAACAGGTTCAGGCCCACGGCCAGCGCCGCGCCTGCCAGCAACAGCGCCGCGATGAGCGCCGCGGCCAAACTTGCGGTCAGTTTTTTCTTCATCGCCGGTTCCTCCTCTGCGATCCTTTCCCGGATGCGCGCCCGGCGCGCTGCGGAGGGTCCAAGCGCCGCGAGGCGCCTGTCCAGCGCGTCCCGGACGATTTGCGCGTCATTTTTCTTCATGCCACGCCTCCAATTCCCCGCGCAGGCGCCTGCGCGCTTTGTTCAGGCGGTTGTAAACGGTCGATCGGGACACGCCCAGCGCCCGCGCCGCTTCGCTGGCGGAAAGCTCCTGGTACCAGCAGAGCAATACCGCCTCGCGCAGTTGCGGTCTGAGGGAGAGTACGGCGCGCGCAAGCTCGTGGTCGCGCGACGCAAAGGGCGCGGGCGCTTCGGGCAGACTATCCAGCGACACGGCGCGGTTTACGCAGCGGAACCACGCGCTGCGGCGCACGTCCTTGCAGGTGTTGATGGCGATGCGCAGCAGCCATGTCTTTTCCGAGGCCTCGCCCCGAAAGCGGTCGAGATTCTTCCACGCCTTCAGAAAGGTCTCCTGCACCGCGTCTTCGGCCAAAGACAGGTCGCCCAGATAGGCAAAGCAGGTGCGCAAAAGGCTCTGCTCCCAGCGGGCCATGGCTCCCTCCAGCCAGCGGTCGCGTTCGCTTCGCTCCATTGCGCTCCCCCCTTTCAACGATTAGACGCGCGGCGGGGCGATTTTGTCCAAAATATATTTCGTCAAATTGGAATCGCATTAAAGATGGATGCGCTCACTTTACAAACGCTCCGCTTTCCCGTATAATAGGTTTGGGGCATTTCTTTGAGCGATGCGGGATACGTCCCTCCCCGCAAAGGAGGAACCATGGGTTTCTGGGAAAACGTCAAGCGCTTTAATGCGCGCTGGAATGACCTGCCGCGCCGCGGGGCCATCGTGCTGATGGTGCTGCTGGCGCTGTTCGTGTTTGCCGGGCTGTTTTCCTACATCGCGCCCTCGGTGATCGCCATGGTGCTGGCGTGGGTCATCCACCCAGTGGCCAAACGGCTGGAGAACGTCTTCCGCAAGGTCAAGCTGCCTGCGAAGCTGGCCAGCCTCATCGCCGTCATCGTCATGTACGGCGTCGTCTCCTTCATCCTCTTTTGGATCGGCGCGCGCGTGGTGGAGGAGATGCGCTCGCTGATCGCCGCCCTGCCCGGCTGGGTCAGTCAGGCCAGCGATCTTATCCAGAAGTGGACGGCGGAGGGCGGCTTTGAGACCTTCGGCGTGGAGATGTTCGGCTGGCAGGTATTCGACGTACCGCCGGAGATCACCGATTTCATCAACGCCGTGGTCAATGAGGGGCTGGGATTTGTCAAGAATTTCTCCCTGAGCATGGTGGGCACGGTGAGCAGCTGGACGCTCTCCACGGTGATGAACCTGCCGCAGATCATCCTCTTTATCGTTCTGACCATCATGGGCACGTTCTACATGGTGGCCGACCGCGAACGCATCTTCGCCTTCTTCCGGCGCTGGATCCCGCAGCGCGCCTCAGGCAAATTGACGCTGCTCAAGGATACGGTGTTCCGCGGCATCGCCGGGCAGATCAAGTCCGCATTGATCATGATGGCGCTGATCGCCGTGGAATTGTCCGTGGGCTTCGTCATCCTGCGCGTGCCCTATTCGGTGCTCCTGGCGCTGTTCATCGGCATCATGGACGCGCTGCCCATCATCGGCGCGGGGCTGTTTCTGATCCCCATGTCCGCCTTTGGCTTCATCACCGGCGACATCGGCCTGGGCGTGGGCGTGGCGGTTTTGTACATCCTCACCATCGTCACCCGGCAGATCGTCGAGCCGCGCGTGGTCAGCGTGCAATTGGGGCTGTATCCGCTGATGACGATGGCGGCCATGTACGCGGGATTGCGCGTGATGGGCTTCCTCGGCATGCTGGTCGGCCCGGTGCTGGTGCTGATCCTCAAAGCGGCGCTCAGCCAGCCCGCCGACCCGTCCGTCAAGGAGGCGCCGCGGGCGCACCGCTACATCCGCAAGCAAAAGCGCCCGCCTGCCGCCGGCGTCTAGACCGGAAAACACTTTCGCGCCGTTCCCCCCGGGGCGGCGCTTTGTCCGCCCCGAGAGGGCGAGTTTGCCCCGCTTGCGGGGAGATGGGAGCGATACCCCTTGAACGAAGAACTCATCCATCGCCTGCGCGCCTTCGCCCTTGACGAACAGATCTTGCCAAACGAGCCGCTCGCGCCTCACACCACCATGCGCGTGGGCGGCCCGGCGGACGTGTTCTTTCTGCCGGACAGCGCCGCGCAGGTGCGTCGGGCGCTGGACGCCGCCCGCGAGCTGGGCCTGCCCGCCCTGCTGATGGGCAACGGCTCCAACCTCATCGTCCGCGATGGCGGCGTGCGGGGGCTGGTGGTCTGCCTGGGCGAGCGCTTTGCCCGCGTGGACATCGACGGCGAGGAATTGCACGCGCAGGCCGGGGCGACGCTGGCGCGCGTTGCCTCCCTGGCGCAGGAAGCGGGGCTTGCCGGGCTGGAGTTCGCCGGCGGTATCCCCGGCACGCTCGGGGGCGGCGTGGCCATGAACGCCGGGGCCTACGGCGGGCAGCTCTCGGATGTGCTTGTCGAGGCGGCCGTGCTGCAAGACGGCGAGGAAGTCGTCCTCAGCCGCGAGGCGCTGGAGATGGGTTACCGCGTAACTTTGCCGCTCAAACGCGGCCTGCCCGTGCTCTGGGCGCGCTTCCGCCTCACGCGGGACGACCCCGCGGCCATCCTTGCGCGCATGAAGGAATTGAACGCCCGGCGGCGGGAGAAGCAGCCGCTCTCCTTCCCCAGCGCCGGTTCGACCTTCAAGCGGCCCGAGGGCCACTTCGCCGGGGCGCTCATCGAGGCGGCGGGGCTGAAGGGGCTGACGGTCGGCGGCGCGCAGGTGAGCGAAAAGCACGCCGGGTTCGTCGTCAACCGCGGCGGGGCCACGGCCAAAGACGTGCTCTCCCTCATCGCCGAGGTGCAAAAGCGCGTGTACGACCACGCGGGCGTGCGTCTGGAAATGGAAGTGCGCGTCGTCGGCGAGGAAGCGCGCTGAAGAACATCGTGGAGGTAGGAAAATGTCCTTTGCGTCCGACGCGCGCGGGGAGCTGGCGCGGGAAAAGGTCGATCAGCCCTGCTGCGCCCGCGCGGAGGTAGCCGCGGCGCTGCTCTTTGGCGGCGGCGTGGCCTACATCGGGCGGGAGAAGTACCGCCTGCGCATCCTCTCGCCCGACGCTTTTGTCGCGCGGCACTATTTCGTGCTTTTGAAAAACTTCTTCGGCGTCACAGCGGAGCTGAGTACATTGAAGACCGACCAGCTCCGCCAGACGCGCTATCAGGTGGCGCCGCCGGACGCGGACAGCGCCGCCATTCTCGAAGCCTGCGGACTGCTCGACGCGGAGGCTCTTTTCGGCGTGCGCGCCGTGCCCCGGGAAGGAGCGCTCGCCTACGCCTGCTGCCGCAAGGCGTTTTTGCGCGGCGCGTTTTTGCTTTCCGGGGCGGTGAGCGACCCGGAGCGCAGCTATCACCTGGAATTTGCCGCGCCGAACGAGGAGCTCGCCGATCATGTTATCGAGCTGCTGAATTATTTTGAAATTTCCGCAAAAAAGACGTGCAGAAAGTCAAAGTTTGTGGTATACTTG
>DVGE01000294.1 GCA_018712885.1 Candidatus Pullichristensenella stercoripullorum
ATCCCCGCGGGCGGGTGCGTGGACAACTACATCGTCCAGCGCGGCGACACGCTCTCCGGCATCGCCCAGCGCTTCGGCACCACCGTGGCGCGGCTGGCCAGCCTCAACAACATCCGCAATACCGACCGCATTTACGTAGGACAGGTGCTTTCGCTGGGCATCTGCTGATGGAAACGGCGGGGGACGCACATCCCCCGCCATTCTTTTTCTTGTGCGCGAGGCCGTTTTGGGGTATAATATCGGCAAACACAGGAAAGGGGGCGGGCGCGTGAAGGGACTGGCCCGGCGGGTGCTGCCGCCCATTCTGGCGTTCTGCGTGCTCGTCTGCGTCTACGCCGCCGTGCATCTGGCGCTGGGCACGCAGCCGTTTGCCCATTCCAATTACGATTCCTATACCCTGCAGGCGCTGGCGTGGCGCGAGGGGCGTGTCTCGCTGGGGCAGGACTATCCGCATCTGGAACTGGCCGTCTACGAGGGCGACTGGTATGTGAGTTTTCCCCCGGTGCCGACGCTTGTACAGCTGCCCCTGACCTTCCTCTTTGGCCGCGAGACGCCGGACGGCCTGCTGGTGAAACTCTACGTATCCGCCGCCTTCTTCGTGCTCTACGATTATTTTCGCCGCACGCGCAGGTTGCGCCCGTGGGCGGCGAGCCTCTGGGCGCTGTTTCTGGTTTTTGCCTCGGACATGGTGTCCGTTTCGCTGGACGGCGGCGTGTGGTATCAGGCGCAGACGCTGAATTTCCTCTTATTGGTGAGCGCCTTCGCCGCCATGGCGCGCAAACGGCCCACGCTTGCCTGCCTTTTCTACGCGCTGGCGGTGGGCTGTCGGCCCTTTACGGTGCTGTTCGGCCCGGTGCTTCTGATGATGTACCTGAAACAGAAAAAGCGCCCGCGGCTGTGGCCGGGGCTGGCGGCGGGGCTGTGCGTGGCCGCCTGCTACGCCGCCTACAACTACGCGCGCTTTGGGAATGTATTCGAGTTTGGCCACAACTACCTGCCCGAGTTCACCCGCGTGGAGACGGGGCAGTTCTCGCTTGCCTACGTGGCCGGCAATGTGAAAACGTTCCTCTTCGGTCTGCCGTTCTCCGTGCAGAACGGCGCGTGGACGCTGAACAGATTCGGCTTTTCCATGTTCCTGTGCAACCCCGCTACGTGGATGGCGGCGGTATGGCTCGTGGAGGCCGCCGTGCGCCGCCGATTCAGGCCGCAGATGCTGCTTGTCTGGCTTTTGATGCTTCTGCACCTGTTCTGCCTGCTTCTCCACAAGAGCTTCGGCGGCTTCCAGTTCGGGGCGCGCTACACGCTGGAACTGATCCCCTACGCCGTGGCCATGCTCCACTTCTCCCCCCGCCGCGCGCCGCGCGCGTGGGAGGTGGCGGTGTTTGCGCTGGCGCTGATCTTCAACGCCGTGGGCGCGTATCTGCTCAACTGCTGAGGGCGTTTTCCCGCTCGCGCGCGTACTTGCGCCGCGTGGCCATGCCGCCGCGCAGGTGCCGCTCGCGGCGGTTTTTCTCCAACACGGCACTGACCTCGGCAAAGAGGCCGGGGTCTATGTCCCTGAGGCGGCAGCGCATGTCCTTGTGGATGGTGGTCTTGCTCACGCCGAAGCGCTCGGCGCACTGGCGCACGGTGGCTCCGGTGGCCAGTATGTGCCGGGCGGCCCCGGTCACGCGCAGATAGATCTCCCGCTTCACCCGCATCCCCTCCACGGCATGCTATGCGGTGCGGAAGGGGGCGTATGCGGGCGCGTGCGGGCATGAAAAACGCGCCGGGAACTTGTCCGGCGCGCTCTGTGCCTGCCTTTACGCTTCGAGGAAATAGGAAATGGCCATCAAAACGTACAAAACGCCGAAGGCATAAGGCATGAACATCTCGCGGAAGGGGTGCATGTGCTTGAAGTTGTCGGTGAGCATGAGCATCTCGCTTGCGTAAGCGCCCGCGCCGAACACGTAGGCCACGCCGCGCAGTATGTACTTGACGTGATGCTCAAACAGGTGCGGCACCATGGCCAGCAAAAACAGCACCGCCGCCACCGCCACGCAGATGTTGCGGATGAGGAGCAGATGTTCCTCGCCCTTGTCGGGCTTCTTTGCCAGTCGGTAGCGCTTGATGGGCGTCAGTTTGAAGCTGGGGGCGGGGATGTGGGCAAAATGCTCGCGCGATGGGTGATGGTGCGCGTGGGCGCTGTGGGGCAGGGCGACGTGTATGCGTGTGCGCTTCGTGCTCATACTTGCGACTTCCTTTCGTATTTGCCGTACCGATTATAAGGCGGGCGGCGGGGCTTGTCAACGCTTTGTCCGTTACGGTTTTGAAGCGGATGCGTTCTTATGGTAAAAGATTGGGAAACCGCTTTACAACCGGGGGCGGGGTATGCTAAAATGATATTTGTGGCAGAATGAACGGGCCACATGAGGCTTTTTCAAAGCCCGGGAACCGCAGGCTCGGTTTGCCGACGACTCCGACGGCATACGGGGCGCGCGGGAATACAAAACAGGAGGAAACAACAATGGTCATCAACAAAAAAGAGATCATGGAGACCTACGCCCGCCACGAGGGCGACACCGGCTCCCCCGAGGTGCAGATCGCGCTGCTCACCGCCCGCATCAACCACCTCAACGAGCACCTGAAGGTGCACAAGAAGGATCACCACAGCCGTCGCGGTCTGCTTTTGATGGTCGGCCAGCGCCGCGGCCTGCTGGACTACCTCAAGAGTACGGACATCGAAGCCTACCGCGCCCTCATCGCCAAGCTGGGCCTGCGCAAGTAACGGGCGGCGGAAGCTCTTTTCACGGCATGACCCGCGCCGTCGCCTGTCTTAGGGCGGCGGCGCGGTTTGCAAAGATACTGCAACCCTGTCCCTGATTCGCACATGGACGCTAGGGTGCGAGTTTATCTCGCAGGCGTGCGTCCATGTGCGGATGCACCGACGAAAACAAGGAGGATATCCGCATGTTCAAATCCTATTCCATGGAGCTGGGCGGCCGCACGCTCACGCTCGAGTTCGGCAAGTACGCCGAACAGGCCTCCGGCTCGTGCTTCGTCCGCTACGGCGACACCTGCGTGCTGACCACCTGCACCGTGGCCAAGACCCCGCGCCCGGGCATCGACTTCTTCCCCCTGAGCGTGGATTTTGAAGAAAAGCTCTACTCCGTGGGCCACATCCCCGGCAGCTGGAACCGCCGCGAGGGCCGCCCCGCCGAGAAGGCCATTCTTACCTCCCGCCTCATCGACCGCCCGCTGCGCCCGCTCTTCCCCAAGGGCATGCGCCACGACGTGTCCGTGGTGGCCACCGTCATGTCCGTGGACACCAACAACATCCCCGACATCCCGGCGATGATCGGCGCTTCGGCCTCTCTGGCGACCAGCGAGATCCCGTGGGCCGGCCCCATCGGCGCGGTCAACATCGGCTATGTGGACGGCGAGTACATCGTCAACCCCAACGATGAACAGCGCGAAGTTTCCCTTCTCAACCTCACCGTGGCCGGCACCTCCGAAGCTGTTTTGATGGTCGAAGCCGGCGCGAAGGAAGTTTCCGAGGAAGTTATGCTCGGCGGCATCCTCTTTGCCCACGAGGAGATCAAGAAGATCGTCGAACTGATCAACACCATCGTTGCTGAGATCGGCAAGGAGAAAAAGGAATTCCCGCTCGTTCTGCCCGGCGAGGACGTCAAGGCCGCCGTGCGCGAGTACGCCATGGACAAGGTCAAGTGGATGTTCGAGACTTTCGACCGCAATGAGCGCAACGCCCGCGAAGAGCAGGTCAAGGCCGAGGTCGCCGAGCATTTTGCCGAACAGTTCGAGGGCCGCGAAGTCGAGGTCGGCGACGCGCTCTACGGCCTGCAGAAGGAAGTCATGCGCCGCCACATCATCGACGAGGGCGTGCGCCCCGACGGCCGCAAATTGACCGAAGTGCGCCCCATCTGGTGCGAAGTGGGCGTTCTGCCCCGTCCGCACGGCAGCGCCGTGTTCACCCGCGGCCAGACGCAGGTGATGACCGTGGCCACCCTCGCGCCCGTGTCTGAAAAGCAGATCATCGACGGCATTGGCACCGAGGATTCCAAGCGCTATATGCACCACTACAACTTCCCCGGCTATTCCACCGGCGAAGCCAAGCCCATCCGCAGCCCGGGCCGCCGCGAGATCGGCCACGGCGCTCTGGCCGAGCGCGCGCTTTTGCCGATGATCCCGCCGGTGGAGGAGTTCCCCTACTGCCTGCGGCTGGTCAGCGAGGTCATGTCCTCCAACGGCTCCACCTCGCAGGCGAGCGTCTGCGGTTCGACGCTGGCGCTGATGGACGCAGGCGTGCCGATCAAGCGCCCCGTGGCCGGCGTCGCCATGGGCCTTATCAAGGACGTGGAGAACACCGGTAAGGTGGCCGTGCTCACCGACATCCAAGGCCTTGAGGACTTCCTCGGCGATATGGACTTCAAGGTGGCCGGCACCGCGCAGGGCATCACCGCCATCCAGATGGACATCAAGATCAAGGGCATCGACGAAGCCATCCTCCGTCAGGCGCTGGCGCAGGCCCACGACGGCCGCATGCACATACTCGACAAGATGCTCGACGCGCTGCCCGCGCCGCGCCCGCACCTGTCCAAGTACGCGCCGAAGATCATCCACTTCTTCATCAACCCGGAGAAGATCGGCGAGGTCGTCGGCCCGCGCGGCAAGATGATCAACAAGATCATCGAGGAAACCGGCGTGAAGATCGACATCGAGGACGACGGCAGCGTCTTCATCGCCACCACGGACGACGCGGCGGCGCAGAAGGCCAGGTCCATCATCGAGGGCATCGTGCGCGAACTGAAGGTGGGCGATGTGTTCACCGGCAAGGTGGCCCGCATCATGTCCTTCGGCGCCTTCGTGGAATACGCCCCCGGCAAGGACGGCATGATCCACATCTCCAAGCTGGCCAACGGCCGCGTGGACAAGGTGGAGGATGTGGTGAAGATCGGCGACGAACTGGAGTGCAAGGTGGCGGAGATCGACGCGCAGGGCCGCATCAACCTCATCCGCAACGACATACAGTACGACGACGAATCCATGCCCGTGCGCCGTCCCCCGCGCCGCGATGGCGACCGCGGCGGGCGCGACCGCGGCGGCCGTCCCCCGAGGCGGTAAGGCATAAATATGGCGGCCCCCGCGCGCCGGAGCGTTCCGGCCCGGGGGCCGCTTGCGCATGGTTCACCCCGCGCGGGGGAATGATGAATACATCCGTTGTTTCCGGGAGGGAGCTTCCATTGTTCGATCAGATCACGCTTTCCAACGGCCTGCGCCTCATCGGCGAAAGGCTCGACCATGTGCGCTCCGTGTCCGTGGGCCTGTGGCTGGGCGCGGGCTCGCAGTATGAGATCCCCCCGGAGGCCGGCGTCAGCCACTTCCT
>DVGE01000295.1 GCA_018712885.1 Candidatus Pullichristensenella stercoripullorum
CGATGTTGGCGGCGTAGACCACCTTTTTCATCGTCAAAAGGAACCAACTCTCGGCCACTTCCAGAAGTTCCTTGGAAAGCGCCGCCGTGCGCGCGGGCTTGCCTTCGTTCATATGGGCAAGGAGGATGTCGGCGCACTCCAGTTCATCCTGAAACTTCTTTTCGCCGTTGCGCACCAGATGGGCGGCCTTTTCGCGGCGGCGGGAGACGGTTTCGATGTCGGCGAGGATCAGTTCGGTCTGGATGGTGTCGATGTCGCGCGCGGGATCGACGCTGCCGTCGACGTGGACGACGTTCTCGTCCTCAAAGCAGCGCACCACGTGGACGATGGCGTCCACTTCGCGGATGTGGGAGAGGAACTTGTTGCCCAAACCCTCGCCGTGGCTGGCGCCCTTGACCAGGCCGGCGATGTCGACAAACTCCAGCGTCGCCGGGGTATACTTTTCCGGGTGATACATTTCCGCAAGCACGTCCAGCCGCTCGTCCGGCACGGCGACCACGCCGGTGTTCGGCTCGATGGTGCAGAAGGGGTAATTCGCCGCCTGCGCGCCGGCGCAGGTGATGGCGTTGAACAGCGTGCTCTTGCCCACGTTGGGCAGACCCACCACGCCCAGTTTCATCGCTTATGACCTCCGTTCGCCGCCAACGACGGGCGCGACCTTTCCGCCGCGCCCGCGTATGGTGACCTGTTTTGTGTTTTTCTCATTTCACGCCCATGCGCTCGCGCAGGCTGGCGATGTAGGCGTCGAGCAGCCTGTTCGTCTCCTCGTGGCTGTCGGTGACCGCGCCGGCGTAGATCTTGATCTTCGGCTCGGTGCCGGAGGGGCGCACGCAGGCCCAGCCCTGTTCGAGCGTGTAGTAGAGCACGTCGCTCTTCGGCTCGCTCATCATGTAGTCGCGCGTGCTCATCACGCGGGAGGGGCCGACCTTTTCCACGCCCTCGTCGCGCAGGGCCTTCATGATGGCCTGCATCTTTTCCAGGCCGTCCTTGCCCGGCAGCACGACGGATACAGTGCGCTCGCCAAAGACGCCGAACTCCTCGTAGAGCTCCTCGATGGCGTCCACCAGCGTCATGTTCTTCTTCTTGTAGTAGCAGGCGGCCTCGGCGATGAGCATCACGGCATTGACGCCGTCCTTGTCGCGCACGTCGGTGCCGGAGAGGAAGCCGTAGCTCTCCTCGAAACCGAACTCGAAGGTGTTGGAGCCCGTTTCCTCAAACTGCTGGATCTTCTCGGCGATGAACTTGAAGCCCGTGAGCACGTCGAACAGCTCGGTATCGTACTTCAGGCAGATGGCGCGCGCCATTTCCGTGGAGACGATGGACTTGACCGCCGCGGCGTTTTTGGGAAGCGTCCCCAGCGCCTTTTTCTGGGAAAGTATGTAGTGCAGGAGGATGCAGCCGATCTGGTTGCCGGTGAGCAGGCGCACATCGCCCGAGGCGGTCAGGCAGGCCACGCCCACGCGGTCGCAATCCGGGTCGGTGCCCACGCACAGGTCGGCGCCGAGCTTTTTCTGCATGGCCACGGCCAGGTCGAAGGCGTCCTTTTCCTCCGGGTTGGGCACGCGCACGGTGGGGAAGTTGCCGTTGGGCAGTTCCTGTTCGGGCACGACAAAGACGTTCTCCACGCCGATCTCTTTGAGTACGCGGCGCACGGGGATGTTGCCCGAGCCGTGCAGCGGGGTGTAGACGATCTTCAGCGTTTTGCCCATCTCGCGGGTCAATTCGGGGTTGACGGCCAGTTTCTCCACGGCGGCGATGTAGGCGTCGTCCACCTCCGGGGGGATGGTGATAAGCAGGCCCTTTGCGCGGGCTTCCTTTTCGTCCATGGGCCTGGCGTCGCCGTAGCCGATGTCGGAAAGACGGCCGGTGATGATGGCGGCGCGGTCCGGCGGGAGCTGGCCGCCGTCCTCCCAATAGACCTTGTAGCCGTTGTACTTGCTGGGGTTGTGGCTGGCGGTGATGACCACGCCTGCGAGACAGTGAAGGTGGCGCACCGTGAAGGAAAGCACCGGCACGGGGCGCAGCGAATCGAACAAAAACGCCTTCACGCCCTGCGAGGCGAGGATCAGCGCCGTTTCGCGGGCGAACTCCTTGGAGAAATTGCGGGAATCGTAGCCGATGGCCACGCCGCGCTCGGCGCCGCCCTCGTGTTCCTTGACCAGCGCCGCCAGCGCCAGCGTCACGCGGCCGACGGTATAGCGGTTCATGCGGTTGGGGCCAAGGCCGAGCACGCCGCGCATGCCGGCGGTGCCGAAGGAGAGCTCGCGGTAGAAGCGGTCTTCGAGCTCGCCAAGGTCGTTTTCAAGGGCGCGCAGCTCTTGCTGCTCCTGCGCGTTGCCCGCGGTCAGCGCGAGCCAGTTCTGGTATTCCTGCATGCTATTCATAATTCAGCCCTCTGGCGGCACAGCCTGCGCATGTGCCCGCGCTCCTGTTCTGCGATCTCCAAAAAGACGTTGCGGGCCGCCTCGTCGCTGCTGAGGCGGGCGAGCTCGAGGTAGAAGAGGATGGAGTCCTTCTCCGAAACGATGGCGTAGTCCAGCACGGCGCGGATGTCGTCAAAGCCCTCCTCGCGCAGGGCCATGAGCCCGCCGGGGAAGACGATGTCCGCGGCCACGGCGCTTAGGTAGGCGCTGGCTTCCTCGCCATAGGAGGCGTGCTCGGCGCGCCGGGCAAGCGCCTCTTCGTAAAGGCGGCCAAACTCAGCGGCGTGGGCGACCTCGTCGTTTGCCAGGGCGGAGAGCATGTCCACGACTTCGCGCTTCCTGCTCACACGCGCCGCCTTGCGGTACATGGCTTCGCCGCGCTTCTCCATCTCGATGGCGATGCGCAGGCCCTCCAGATCGTTAAAATCGTGCATACCGCGCCTCCGGGGAAGTTACTTGTCCTTGAAGTACTCGTTGAGGGCCTTGACCAGCGCGTCGGCGTCCACGCCGTGGACCATGCTGGCCATTTCGATGGACTCGCCCACGGACATGGGGCAGGAGAGGCAGTGCATGCCGTGGGCCATGAACACGGGCGCGCAGCCGCGGTCCCTGGAAAGCACCTCGCCGATGGTCATGCTCTTATCAATGGTCATGAAAGAAACCTCCTGATCTCTATTCGCGGGCATCCTCCGCCGGGCGGAGCGGCCAGAGCGGCCTTCTTACCCATTCACTTCATTTTACAGCAAAACGCCACGGAAAGCAAGTGTTTTGCCCGCGTGCGCGCAAGAAACGCACGATTTGGTCGGCCGCGCGGTCATTTGCCCAGCGGCTCGAAGCGTATCTCCGCCTCCGCCACCTCCACGCAGATCACCGTGTCGATCTCCCCCGCACGTCCCTCCGGCAGGGCGATGCGCCAGGAATGTACGTGTTCGCAGGTCTCCCGCTCCACCACGGTCAGCGGCGTGCCGTCCGCGAGCAGGTAGGCGCGCAGCGGCGTGTTGCCCATGTTGATGAGGTAGATCTCGGGCATGTCCTCAAACACGTGGATGTACAGCTTGCCCGGCCTGGCGGTGAAGTAGCCCCACTCGATGTCGTAGGGATAGGTGGGCACGGGGCGCGTTGCGTAGATGCTCTCCCCGTTCAGGCGCATGAAGCGCCCGATGGCCCGCAGCGCCTCCACGCTTTCCCGGGGGAGGCTGCCCCGCGCGTCTGGGCCAACGTTGAGCAGGTAGTTGCCGCCCCGGCTGACGATGCGCACCAGATCGCGCACCATCGCCTCCGGTCGCTTCCAGCGCCTGCGCCCCGCGGCGTAGCCCCAGGTGCCGTTCATGGTGGCGGGCACTTCGAAGGGGCCGTCGCAGGCCAGCAGGGGGATGAAGTCGTCGCCGGTGGTCATGTAGTCGCCCAGCTCGTGGCCCACGCGGCCGCTGACCAGACAGTCCGGCTGCAAAGTGCGCACCAGGTCGCGCATGCGCAGGCAGTCCGCGCGCGGCATGTCCATGGGCGTGTCGTACCAGACAAGGCCCAGCGGCCCGTAGCCCTCCAGCAGTTCGCGCACCTGCGGCAGGCACTTTTGTTCAAGGTAGCCCTGAAACGCCTGCGGGGATACGGTCTTGCCCTCCTCCAGCCCGCCGGGATGATCCCAGTCCTGCGCCTGCGAATAGTAAAAGCACAATCGCACGCCGTGGCGGTCGCAGGCGCGTTTGAGTTCCATGGCCACATCCCGGCCAAAGGGCGTCGCGTCCACGATGTTGTAGCGGCTCGCGCGCGAATGGTACATGGCAAAGCCGTCGTGATGCTTGGCGGTGAAGACGATATAGCGCATCCCCGCCTCGCGGCAGAGGCGGACGATGGCGTCCGCGTCAAAGTCCACCGGGTCGAAGCGCCCGGCGAGGGTCCGGTATTCCTCCGGCGGTATGTGCAGATCGTGCATGATCCACTCGGCGTTGCCGCCGCTTTCGCGCCCGGCGTAGCTGCCCGCCAGCAGCGCGTACAGCCCCCAGTGGATGAACATGCCGAATTTCGCCTCCCGCCACCACGTTCCCCGTTCTTCCATCGTGCCCAGCCTCCATTTTTTGCGCGTTTCTTCCATTATTATATCGCCCGGGCCGGACGGAGGCAAGGGAAAATATCAGGATGCTGACAAAGCGGGCAGGCCAGGAAGCTGTACTTGCGTCCGATCTTTTATCGGGGCAGTTTTCGCGGTCGCGGCTTTATCAGCGCCCGGAAAATATCTTTTGCGCGCCGCGCCTTGGCAAAGCGCCCGCCTTTTGGTATAATGGAGGGAAAGGAAAGAAGCGGGAGATGCTCGGATGAAATTCGTCAAAATGCACGGCCTTGGCAATGACTTTGTCTTTTTCGGCGGCGAGGACGCCCGGCGCGTGGAGGCAAACGACCCCGCGGCGCTGGCGCAGAAGCTCTGCCAAAAGCACTTCGGCGTTTGCGCCGACGGGCTGGTGCTGATCCTGCCCTCCGCAAGCTGCGACGCGCGCATGCGCATCTTCAACCCCGACGGCAGCGAGGCGGAGATGTGCGGCAACGCCCTGCGCTGCGTGGGCAAGTACCTCTACGAGACCGGCGCGGTGCGGAGCGACTGCATGAGCGTGGAGACGCTCGGCGGCGTCAAGCCCCTGCGCGTCAGCGTGCAGAACGGCCGCGTGACTTCCGTGGCCGCGGACATGGGCGAAGCAAAGCTGGGCGAAACGGTGAAGATCGACTTGGGCGGCCGCGAGACCGCCTTCCTCACCGTGGACATGGGCAACCCCCACGCCGTCACCTACGACCTCTTCCCCGGCGACGTGGAATTTGAGCACTTCGGCCCCTGCGTGGAGCGCCACCCGCACTTCCCCAAGCGCACCAACGTGGAGTTCTGCCGCGCGCTGTCGCCCACGCGGGCGGAGGTGCGCGTCTGGGAGCGCGGCGCGGGGCCGACGCTGGCCTGCGGCACCGGCGCTTCGGCGGCTTTCGCGGCGGGCGTGCACCTGGGCCATCTGCGGGAAAAGGCGGAAGTGGACCTGCCCGGCGGGCGGCTGTTGTTCAAGTTCGGCAAGAGCGGCCACGTGATCGTCAGCGGCCCGGCGGAGATCAGCTTCTTTGGGGAGCTGCCGGAGGGATGAACAATGGCGCTTGCCCTGCAAACGGGCGTTGAACGCGAAAAGTTTTCCTGCCGTATTGACGGAACGGACGTTCGATGTTATAATATACATGGGAGAGCCCACCACGCCTCGGGCGTCGCAAGACGCACTGCGGACCACGGTGGGACTTTTTCTACCTGGGAGGCGGTCGCATGGAGCCTTTGAAACCCGCGCGGAATTACGAAGAGCAGATCGACCGGCTGATACAGTTTCACGCCCTGGAAATACAGGATCGCGACGCCGCGGCAGAGATACTGTCCCGCGTAAATTATTACCGCCTCAGCGCCTATGGCATCGGGCTCATGCGAAAGGACGACCGCGAGAAATACCAGCGCGGAATATCGCTTTTACATCTTTACCGACTCTATGAATTTGACAGCGCCTTGCGCAGCGCTCTGTTTCATCTGATCGAACACGTCGAGATCGAGTTGCGCACACAGTTTGCCTACCACCACTCGCTGCGATACGGGCCGGAGGGCTATCGCGACGCGGCGAATTTTTCAGACCGCCTCAACAATGCGGGAAAAAGCATCCATGCGATGACCATGGAGAAGCTGGACGCCGAAATACAGCGGCAAAGGCATTTGCCATGCGTTCTCCATCATAAGGCGAAGTATGGCGGCCACTTTCCGGCATGGGCCGCTGTCGAGTTGTTTACCTTTGGCATGCTGTCCTCCATCTATTCTATTCTGAAGCTGGAAGATCAGAAACAGATCGCCGGTTTTTATGGGGTAAAGAGCATCCATCTGAGAAGCTGGATACAGAGTTTGGTCGAAGTGCGCAACCGTTGCGCGCATTATGGGCGGATATACAACATGCCCTTTGCGCAAGCCCCATATTTATTCAGGGAATACAGGCCGTATCAAAGCAACAAGATTTTTCCCGTCCTGCTTGTACTGCACCGAATGACGAATGGCCGGTCCTGGTGGCGGGAGTTCTACCGTGTATTGACCGGCCTGATGCGCAACTACCCGGAAGCGCGCCCTGATTTTATGGGATTTCCGGAAAACTGGGAAGCACTTCTGGGGGCCGGAGTTGCGCCCGACAAAGCCGTCCATTGAAGCGCGTCTATCGCGCCTTGTATCACAAGGGAAAACTGGAAGGAGGATGCTGTATGAAGAAACTGCTCATCTGCCTGCTGGCGCTTGTGCTGGCGGCGATCCCGGCGCTGGGCGAGGGGACGGAAACCGGCGCGCTGGAAGGCCCCGGCTTTGGCAGCGCCGAGGAAGCAGTGACGGCCTATCTGGAAGCGATGAAGAATGGCGACGCGCGGGGCATGCTCTCCACCTTCGCCATCGAGACGTATGTGTCGGAGATGGACGCGCAGGCGGAACTTGAGCGATATGGAGCATTTATTCCCACCATTGGGATACGGGTGCCCTTGGGCGGGGACTATCAGCAGCAGGTAGCGGTGGCGGCGCGCTATGGGCAGTTGGTGGAGAGCCTTGCTTACCAGTGGATGCTGTTTTCCTGGCCGGAGGGGTATGAAGAGTTCGGTGGCACGACGATCAGTTTGACCGAAGACGGCGCCGCGGAGGCGTTCCTTACAAATCTGGCGGAGAACGATGCCGCCGCGCGGTGGCAGGAGATGGAGGTCGTGGGCTTCGTCGAGCCCGAGTTGATGTCCACCCAGTATTCGGATGGATCACAGAGCCGGGCTAGGCAGGCGGCGAGCCATGGCTGCGACGAGATCGTCAGCGTGGTCGCCAAATTGGACATCGGCGGCGAGGAATGGTACCAGTGCATGGACGCCGCCCGCTATGGCGAGAAGTGGTACAATCTCTCGCTGGTCGGCTACATCGGTCATTTGCTGGGGCTTTCGCTCTATTCCGGCGGCCTTGTCCCGGCCGCGGCGTTTTGAGCGGCCTTCCAGCGGCAAAGTGCCGCCCCGCGATTTTGCGGGGCGGCGCTTTTCACACGCGCTTCGTCCAAATGCGGCGGCGCTCGTCGTAGTCCCACCCGTCGCTGTCCAGCGGCTGGAACAGGGCCGCGTCCCCGGCGTTATCCAGCCGCGCCTCGGCGAGCCTTTCGTGGGTGACCGTCGCAAACCACACCTCCCCGCGGCGGTAAAAGCAGATGTCCTCGGGAAGGCCGCGCTCCACCGCCTCGAAGGGATTGGGCCAGGAGAGCACCACGTCCCGCGCCTGCGCGCTGGCGCGATAGCGCACATAGGCCTCGTGCGGGTCGCGGCCGTACTTGCCGGGCCAGTTTTCCAGGCCGCTTTTGCGCAGGGTCATTTCCCCGGACAGCGGGGCAAGCGCCGCGTCGTGGGCAAGGCGCTGATCCGTTTCGGAAAAGGGCTTGAGGCGGCGCGTGTGAAAGGAGAATTCCTCCGACGTGCGAAACAGGTAGCGCAGCACTTCCGCGTGCTTTTCCGCCATCGCCTCGTAGCGAAGGCGTATCCAGCGCTTTTCGGCGGCCATGCGCCTTCCTCCTCAATCAAACAGCGTCATATCCACCGTCGGGCCGGGCTGCAGGTTGCGCGGCGCGGTGGTGTGCACGGGCGCGGAAGCGGGCGCGGCGGTCGGCGCGGCCTGTTTTGCCGCGGAACCGGCGACGGTGCGCCCGTCGTTGGAGCGCGGGGCGTCGTCGGCAAAGAGCGCCTTTTGCGTTTCAGGGGTGGCGTCGCCGTTGGGCTGCATGCCGATGGCCTTCTGGAAGTAGCCCACGGCCATGTAGGTGGCGTCGCCGTAGACGCCGTCGGCCTTGCTGTCCAGCCAGCCCAGCTCGATGAGCCGCTGCTGGATGAGGTAGACGTCGTAGATGTAGTTGTGCGTCTTGTTGACCAGCTTGTATTCCTCGATCACGTAGGGGTCGGGCTCGGGCATGTCGGCCTCGGTGAGCGGCGAAGTTTCGTTTTCCGGGTAGCCGAACATCTCATTGAGCGTCACCAGCCGGTAGCCCTGCTGCGTGGCGTAGGGGATGAAGCCCAGCAGCAGCGAGCGGTCGGTGTCCGTGGTGTGGAACAGGTAGATGTTGCCCGGCGCGAGCTGGCTTTTGAGCTCGTCGACGCTGGAGGAGGAACCGCTCAGCGTCCAGTGCGCCATGCCGTAGTAGCCCATTTTTTCGATGTACTGATGCGTGCGCAGGTCGTGGCGGTTATCGCCGCCGCGCGTGCGCATGAAGTGCATCTGATAGTTGACGCCCAACGTTTCGCTGACGATGCGGTTGTTCATGTAGATCTCCCGGGCCATGTCCTCCGTGCTCATGCGGTAGAAGGCCGGGTGGGTGTAGGTGTGGTTCTCCAGCTCCATACCGTTTTCGTAGGCGTAGCGGATCACTTCCCTGAGGCTCTCGCGCTCGAGGTTCTGGCCGATGGGCAGGATGGTCAGCTTGCCGCCGTTGTCGATGGCGCACTGCACGATCTGGCGCAGGTTCTCCGTCTGGTTGCAGTCGTCCACGGTGATGGCGATGATCTTCTCCGTGGTCTGCGCCTTGGAGAAGATGGGCAGATAACCGTCGGCCTCGGGCGTGGGGCGCAGGCCGTGCACTTCGTCGGCGGTGTAGGAATCGTCGCCGAGCGTTTCACTGGTGGGCGTGGCGGCGGCCGCCGGCGGCGCGGTGGGCGTGGGCGAAAGCGCCGGCGTCGGCGTGGGCGCAGGCGTGGCGGCGGGCGCGGTCAGCGCCAATGTGGGCGTCGCCTCCACGGGCGACCAGGCCGGCACGCTCTCGTCCCCGCCGCCCGAGGAGCAGCTGGGAATGATGATGGCCAGCGCGATGACCAGCAGCGTCGCCAGCGCGATGATGAGCATCGGCAGGGGCGAATCCTTGCGGCGGCGTGCCTGCGCGCGGCGCGGCGCGGGCCTTCTCTTTGGCGTATACATCGGTAGATCTTCCCTTCCCCACGATATGCTTTGGTATATTTCGCCTCTTGGACGCACGCGGCGCGGCGCAGGTTCCCGAAAACGGCGGCGCGCGGCAAAACGCCCCCGGCAGAAGTTTCCATTTCTATGATACCCGCGCCGCCCAGGAAAATCAAGGCAAAAAAGCGAAGGGAAGACTGCCATTGTGCAACAAATCCTTTAAGAATACCGCCCTTTGCGTGCAGGTCGCCTTGCCGCCGGAACACGCGATGTTCGTCTCGGCATAGGTACAGCCTGTATTGGAACAGCTTACGTTGTGCGTCCCGTCGTTGTTGGACGTATAGGTAAGGCTGTGTTCGCCCGCGGTTCTGTACGTGCCGCCGCAAAGCGTACAGACTGCGGCCTCGGTGCAGAACGTTGAACCGCCGGAACACGCAACGTTCGTCTCAGAATAGGTACAGTCTGTATTGGAACAGCTTACGTTGTGCGTCCCGTCGTTGTTGGACGTATAGATAAGGCTGTGTTCGCCCGCGGTTCTGTACGTGCCGCCGCAAAGCGCACAGACCGCGTTCTCGGTACAGAGCGTTGAACCGCCGGAGCAGGGCTGGACGTCGCCCTCCGTATAGCTGCATCCCTCCCGCTGGCAGACCTGCGTGTGCGTGCCGTCGCCGTTCGGTCGCCACACGTAATCATGGGCGAATGGGTCGGGTATGCCGTACGTTGCTCCGCACACCTCGCATATGCGACCTCTCACGCAGGTCGCTGTGCCGCCCGAATGGGCTTGGTATTCTCGATCACATTCTCCACCGCAGTCTTCGCAAAGCATGGCTCGACTATGAGATTCTGTCCCGAAAGATTCCCACTGCCCAACGGTCAATTTACCCCCGCAATACGGGCAAACGTCCTCCGCCAGCGCCGCCGCGCCCAGCAGCAAAATCAACGCGGCGGCCAATATCGCCATGATTCAAAACTTCTTTTTCATATTCTGCCTCCTTCAGCCATTCCCTTCAGACAAACAAAGCCGCCGCCCAGAGGCCCGTTGCGGCCCCTGTGCGG
>DVGE01000296.1 GCA_018712885.1 Candidatus Pullichristensenella stercoripullorum
CTACCTGCTGCGCGCCGTGGGCGACAATGAGCGCGTGGTGACGGCGCTGGCCTGCGACAAGGGGCGGGTGAAGATACTCGGCCTGATGATTGCCAACGCCTTCGCGGCGCTCTCGGGCGCGGTGCTCTGTCAGCACCAGCGCATGTTCGAGGTGTCCATGGGCACGGGTTCCATGGTGCTGGCGTTGGCCAGCGTCATCATCGGCATGAACATCTTCCGCCGCGTTTCCTTTGTCAAGGGCACCACGGCGGCCATCTTCGGCGCGATTGTGTACCGCATGTGCGTATCCCTGGCGATTGCCTGCGGCATGGGTGCCAGCGATTTGAAGCTCATCACCGCCGTTTTGTTCCTCCTCATCCTCGCGGCGGGACTTTTGCGCAAGGGAGGGAAGAAGCATGCTTGAGCTGCGCAATATCTGCAAGGTCTACAACCCCGGCACCGTGCAGGAAATCTGCCTGTTTGAGAATTTCAATCTTTCCGTGCCGGAGGGACAGTTTGTCTCCGTGGTCGGCTCGAACGGCTCGGGCAAAACCAGCATGCTCAATATACTGTGCGGCTCTATCCCCGCGGATTCGGGCAGCATACTGCTCGGCGGCAAGGATATCGTGCGCGAAAGCGAACACCGCCGCGCCCGGCGCATGGGCCGCGTCTACCAGAACCCGGCCATGGGCACCTGCGGTTCGATGACCATTCTGGAAAACATGGCTCTGGCCGACAACAAGGGCAAGCCTTACAACCTGCGCCCCGGCACCGACCGCCGCCGCGTCGAGGCCTACAAAGAGCTGCTGCGCCCGTTGGGGCTGGGCCTGGAAAACATGATGAACTCCAAGGTGGGCAGCCTCTCCGGCGGCCAGCGGCAGGCGCTTTCGCTGATCATGTCCTCGATGACGCCCATCGAGTTCCTCATCCTCGACGAGCACACCGCCGCCCTCGACCCCAAGACCGCCGAGATCATCATGCAATTGACCGACCGCATCGTGCGCGAAAAGAAGCTCACCGCCCTGATGGTGACGCACAACCTGCGCTACGCCCTCGAATACGGCGACCGCCTGCTGATGATGCACCAGGGCGGCATCGTGCTCGACAAGGCGGGCGAAGAAAAACAGGCCGTGCAGATGGACGACATTTTGAAGATCTTCAACGAGATCAGCATCGAGTGCGGCAACTGAAGGCAGCAAAACGGCGCTCCCGAAGTGTTTCGGAGCGCCGTTTTTTGCGCGTTTGCATTACTGCATCTGGCTGAACTCGATCTTCTCACGGTTGGGGCCGTAGAAGGTGAAAAAGCGCACGCCGTTTTCCCAGAAGGGCAAAAACTCGATCTCGTCGTTGACCATCTCATAACCCAGCGCCTTCACCGCCTTGAAGGCGGCCTCGATGTCGCGCGCCTTGAGCGCCAGGTGGTCGATCGCGCCGGGCTTGCCCGTCGCCTCGTTGCTCTCATAGGTCTCCACCAGCACGTTGCCCAGCCGCAGGAAGGCCACCTTGCCGCCGTCCGGCACGGCGGTGCGCAGCGCTACCTCAAAGCCGATGCTCTCATAAAAGGCGATGCTCTTTTCCAGGTCCGCGGTGGGGATGCCCACGTGATCCATGCCCAACAGGTTCTCTTTCAGTTCCATGCGATATTCCTCCTTTTTTACAAGTATACCGCTTTTTGCCCGGATTGGCAATTTCTTTTTGCGAATTTGCAACTTTTTTCCCGCTTTTTGTGTATAGCAGGCACAGGGGGCGAGACGATGACCGGCCTGGAGCGCGCGGGGGAGCTGAAACGGCTGACGGGCGCCTATGGCGACGGCGTTCTGCGCCTGCGCCATGCTTGCGCGACGAAACGCTGGCGCACGGCGCGGCTGTGGGCGAATAGGCTGTCATCGGCTTTGCCTGTGAAGCCGCGAAAAAAGGAGGCCGCGAACTCGCGGTCTCCATTTCTCCCCCTCCGTCAGTCATACGCGCCGGCGTCGGCGAGCGCGTCCACCACCTGCTGGAAGCCCTCGGCGATGCGCGGGCCGGGGCGGCTAATGAGGTCGTCCGTCAGGGCGTAGACATGGCCCTCCTGCACGGCGCGCAGCTCGCCATAGCCGGGCAGGGCGCAGAACTGTTCCACGGCCGTGCCGTCGCCGTAGTCGGAGATGAGGATGACGTCCGGGTCGGCGGCGACGATGCCCTCCAGGCTGTACATCGGCCAGGCATACTCGGAAGTGGCGGCGACGTTCTCGCCGCCCGCCATGGCGATCAGTTCGTCGATGAACGTGCCCGGCCCGGCGCTGAAATCGCCGCTCTCGCCAAAGGAGAGGGCGAAGTAAACGCGCACAGGCTCCATCTCCGCAGGCACGGCGGAAGCCGTTTCCGCGATGGCGGCCTGCATGTCCGTCAGCAGCGGCGTGGGGTCCGCGCCCACCACGGCGGCGATGAGGACGATGCCCTCGTACAGCTCGTCCAGCCCGGTCGGCTCCACACAGACCACGTTCAGCCCCAGCGCCTCCATCTTTTCGATGGCGTCCTGCTGCAGCGTCGTCGAGGCGAGCACCACGTCCGCCTCCGCGGCGGCGATCAGTTCCACGTTCGGCCCGGCATAGTCGCCCATGCGGGGCAGGTCGTTGGCTTCCTCCGGGTAGTCGCTGTAGGCGTCCGCGCCCACCAGCAGATCGCCCGCGCCCAGCGCGTAGACG
Organism: Candidatus Pullichristensenella stercoripullorum; assembly: GCA_018712885.1. Classification (GTDB taxonomy): domain Bacteria; phylum Bacillota; class Clostridia; order Christensenellales; family Aristaeellaceae; genus Pullichristensenella; species Pullichristensenella stercoripullorum. The sequence continues at coordinate 2,664 of DVGE01000296.1, forward strand.
ATCTCCGTGTTCGCCGCCGTCAGCGAGACGACCTTTTCCACCGTTTCGGGGATCTCCACCGTCCGCCCGAGGCCGTCGGTCAATTCGCCCGCCACGAAGATGCTCGTGGGGCCGTCCGCGCCGCCGATGACGCCGACGCTTGCCTCCTCGGCAAGGCCCGGCGGCACGGTCAGCAGCGTCAGTACAGTCAGCAGGCACATAAGTTTGCGAAACATGGGTTCCTCCTTCTCGCGGCCCTCCGCCGCGAAACAAATGTATCCGGCCATGGGAGCGCGCGGGCAGGTCTTCTGGCTCGGCATCGTCTCCCGCGCCGCCTTCCCATCCTTTGGACAGTGGCGTTCGGCGCGGGATCCGCCTCACAGCAGCGGGGGCTGCGCCGGATTTTCACCGGCTTCCCTTCACCTGCGCATCGGTCGGACCAAGAATAAGTATACGCCATTTTGGCAAAAAGCGCAACCGCGCGCCCCGTTCGTTCGTCTAAGAAATATCCAAACTTTACAAATAGGAGGGAAGACCATGCGCCGCCTGTTCTGCCTGCTTCTCACACTGCTGCTCCTCACCGCCCCGGCGCTTTCGGAGGCGTCCGGGAACCTGCTGGGCCTTTCCCTGCTTACGGACATGACCGACGGCACCAAGAACGCCGCCGTCTCGCCGCTGAGTCTGCAAATGGCGCTTTCTCTCGCCCGCGAGGGCGCGGCGGGGGAGACGCGCGCGGAACTGGATGCGCTGCTCGCCGGGGACGCCATCGACACAGAGGCCCTGCTTGACAACGCGCGCAATGCCGACATGTACGGGGGCGTGACGGAGGAGGAAGTGCGCGCGGAGCTGGACGCGCTGCTCGCCGGAGAGGCCATCGACATAGAGGCTCTGCTGGCCGGCATATTCGAGGCTCCGTCCGTCCCCGGTCTGCGCGCCGCCAACGCCGGTTTCGTCGCCCCGGAGGTGGAGCTTTTGCCGGACTACGTGTCGCGCGTGGACGCCGAGTGGTTCCCGCTGGACGCCGACCCGGCAAACATCAACGCCTGGGCATCGGAACACACCGACGGCCTCATCGACAAGATACTCACCGCCCCGCTTTCGCCGGACACGGCGCTCTGCCTCGTCAACGCCCTCGCCATGGAGGCGCGCTGGGAATACGCCTTTGACGAGGACGACACATACCGGGGCGCCTTCCACGCCCCGGACGGCGACATGGAAACGGACCTGATATATCAGGAACACGACTTCTCCTACGGCGAGCGCGGCGGCGCGCAGCTCGTGCGCCTGCCCTATGAGGGCACGTCGCTGGCCATGTACGTCGTCCTCCCCGAGGAAGGTGGCGTGCCGTCGGCCCTGCAGGCGCTCGCGCAGGAGGGCATGGCGTACTTTGACGGCATGGAGACCGGCCCGGACGTCCGCCTCACCCTGCCGAGATTCTCCCTGACCTACGGCGGCTCGCTGCTGGACGGCCTGCGGGCGCGGGGCATGACCCTCTCCGCCAGTCTGGACGCGGACTTTTCCGCCATGTGCGCGGACGTGCCCCTCTACATCGGCGACGTCCGCCAGAATGTGCGCGTCGATGTGGACGAAGAGGGCACGCGCGCGGCGGCGGTGACGGCGATACCCATGCTGGCAGGCGCGTCCATGCCGCTGGAGGAGCCGGAATTTGTGGAAATGACGGTGGACCGCCCCTTTATCTTCGTCATCGCCGACGATGCAAGCGGCGTCATCGCCTTCGCCGGAGTCGTGGCGGAGGCATAAGGCGCAAAACAGCGCGCGGAGCGAAACGAACGCCCCGCGCGCTTTCGTATCGCGCGAAAAGAGCCGCCCCATGCGGGAGCGGCTCCCAGAGCGCTGACAAAGCCCACAACCGCAAAAATCGCTCTGATAAAAAAGAAATCAGAGGCGATTTTTGCTTCCGGCGGTGGATTTGCCGAGCCCTTCGGGATCGTCAAATCCAGTCGCCCTTGGCGACAAATTTTGCCACAGGCAAAATTTCCTCGTCAGCTACACTTGCATCCTGCGGTCACTTACGTCTATGTAAGCTCCCTTGGATGCAAGTACAGCTTCCTTGGGGTGGATTTGCCGAGCCCTTCGGGATCGACAAATCCAGTCGCCTTCGGCGACAAATTTTGCCGTTGGCAAAATTTCCTTGCTTGCGGGCTTTCTCAACGCTCTGGCAGTCTGTTGACTTTGTCAACATCCTGAGCCCGCCCCGCGAAAAGCGGGACGGGC
>DVGE01000297.1 GCA_018712885.1 Candidatus Pullichristensenella stercoripullorum
CAACGCAGCGGGCAGCCGCGCGCCGCCGCCAGCGTGGTCACGCCCGCGCCGTCGCTGCCCATGCGGTGGCGGCAGAGGGCGAAGAGCGGAAACAGCGGCGCGGCGCTCACGCTTCGCCGCCCTCGGGCGCGGCCTGACCCAGCAGCGCTTCGTCCGCCTCCGGCGTGGGCAGGGCGGCGCCAATGGGATCGTCCGCCGGGGCGATCTCGCCCAGCACGATCTCCTCCCCCGGCGCGGGCGTGGCGGCAGGGCGCGCGCTGTCAACGAGCGTTTCCACTGCGCTGCAGCCGCTCAGCGCCGTCACCATGCCGGCGGCGACGCCCGCCAACGCCACTGCCTTGCACAGGCGGCGGCGCTTTGCGAGCGCTTCCTCCAACTGGCGCACTTCGGCCTCGCAGCGCGGACAGGTGCCGCGGCACTCGCCTTTGAAGCCGCATTCCTCCGTCTCCCACGGGATGCCGTTCTGCCGGGCGATCTCGGCGCGAATTTCCTTTAAGGTACGGCAGACTTCCTTGCCGCGCATGCGTATCCCTCCTCCGTCAGTCCTCGCGGTCGCGCTCTGCTTCCTGTTCCCGGCTGTCCGGCACAGAGCCGCCGCCTTCATCCCATGCGTCCACCTGCGTGATCAGGCCGCAGATCTGATGGTCGTTGATAAGTTCTTCCAGCGTCATTTCCCCATGGCCCGCGCGCTGGTCTTTGTCGGGAAGGTCTTCCGGTACCTCATCCTCATCATCCGCACCCCGGCGGCGCTTCAATGCCGAAACGATGCCCGCAACGATGCCGCGCAGCGTCACGCGGCGGTGCTGGCGGCGGCGCTTTGCGAGCGCTTCCTCCAACTGGCGCGTCTCGGCCTCGCAGCGCGGGCAGGCGCCGCGGCACTCGCCCTCAAAGGTACATTCCTCCGTCTCCCACGGGATGCCGTTCTGCCGGGCGATCTCGGCGCGGATCGCTTTTAAGGTACGGCAGGTCTCCTTGCCGCGCATGCGTATCCCTCCCCAATTTTAACCATTTGTTTTCTTGGACGTATCTTCCCCGCGCGCGGTTCCCGCGGGGCGATGCACGCGCGGGGCGGCCCTGCCATACCATGCAGGGAAGGAGCGTGATCTTCATGAGCAACATGACCCTTGACCCTCTGGGCGGCGTCCGCTATGCGGGGCTGGACGTGAGCGCCCTCTCCGGCGAGATCGACTTTGCCACCGTGCGCGCAAGCGGACGCGCGGCGGTGTACATCCGCGCCAGCGTCGCCGGCGACTACGCCGACCCCAGCTTCGAGGCCAACTACATATCCGCCCGCGAAAACGGCCTGCTGGCGGGCGCTTACCACGTGCTGACCGCCCGCACGCCCGAACAGGCCCGCGCCCAGGCGCGCTTTTTCGCCCAGACCGTGGCGTGCAGGGAACTGCAGCTGCGCCCGGCGCTGGTGTTCGACTGCCTCGCGGGGTTGACCGCCGCCAACGCCAACGCCATCGCCCTGGCCTTCCTGGAAACGGTGGAGGCGGAGCTGGGCAGCGCGGCCATCCGCGCCGACGCGCAGACGGCGCAGAGCCTGTGGAGCGCGGCCATCGCCAGCCGCTTCCCCCTGTGGCTGACGGGCTGCGACGCCGCCGTGGGCGGCAACTGGTCGGGCTGGAGCGGCCGGCAGTACGCCGCCCATGCCCGCGTGGAGGGCGTTTCCGGCCCCGCCGGGCTCGACGGCTTCACCGACGGCATGCTCGCGGGCGCGGCCGCTGTACCCGCGAACGAGGCCGCCGTGCCCACGCTGGCCTCGGCCTCCGCGCTGGCGAGCGCCGCCCAGACCTACACCGTGCGGCGCGGGGATACGCTTTCCGAAATTGCCGCGCGATTCGGAACGACCGTCAACGAGCTGGTGCGCCTCAACAACATCGCCGATCCCGACCGCATCTACGAGGGCGACCGCCTCATCATCCGCGCCGGCGCGGGCGACGGGGATACATATACCGTCCAGCGGGGCGACACACTCTCGGAAATTGCCGCGCGTTTTGGCACCACCGTCAATGCGCTGGTGCGCCTCAACAACATCGCCGACCGCGACCTCATCTACCCCGGACAGGTGCTCATCATTCGCGAGAATGGCGGCAGCGTGACCCCGCCCTCCGGCGCGGTGACCTATACCGTCCAGCGCAACGACAACCTGACGGAAATTGCCGCCCGCTTCGGCACCACCGTCGCGGAACTGGTGCGCCTCAACAACATTGCCGACCCGAACCGCATCTACCCCGGACAGGTGCTCATCATCCGCGAAAGCGGCGGCTCCACCCCGCCCTCCGGCGCGACCACCTATACCGTCCAGCGCAACGACAATCTGACGGAAATTGCCGCCCGCTTTGGCACCACGGTCGCGGAACTGGTGCGCCTCAACAACATTGCCAACCCGAACCTCATCTACCCCGGACAGGTGCTGATCATCCGCGAAAGCGGCGGCGTGACCCCGCCCAGCGGCGCGGTGACGTATACCGTGCAGCGCAACGACAATCTGACGGAGATCGCCGCGAGGTTTGGAACCACGGTCGCGGAGCTGGTGCGGCTCAACAACATCGCTGACCCGAACCTCATTTACCCCGGACAGGTGCTTATCATCCGCGAAAGCGGCGGCTCCACCCCGCCCTCCGGTGCGACCACCTACACCGTCCAGCGGGGCGACAATCTGACGGAAATTGCCGCCCGCTTCGGCACCACGGTCGCGGAACTGGTGCGGCTCAATAACATCGCTGACCCGAACCTCATCTACCCCGGACAGGTGCTGGTCATCCGCGAAAGCGGCGGCTCCACGCCGCCTTCCGGCACGACCACCTACACCGTGCAGCGCGGCGACACCCTTTCGGAAATTGCCGAGCGCTTTGGCACCACCGTCAGCGCGCTGGTGATGGCCAACAACATCGCCGACCGCGACCGCATCTATCCCGGCCAGGTGCTCGTCATCCCCGCGGGCGGGTGCGTGGACAACTACATCGTCCAGCGCGGCGACACGCTCTCCGGCATCGCCCAGCGCTTCGGCACCACCGTGGCGCGGCTGGCCAGCCTCAACAACATCCGCAATACCGACCGCAT
>DVGE01000025.1 GCA_018712885.1 Candidatus Pullichristensenella stercoripullorum
GATCGGCGGACTCTGACTGCTCTCTTTTTCTTTCACAGCATGGGTGTGGGCAGTATGAGCGTTCTTATGATATTTAAGTGAATTATTCTTCAAGGCTTCAACAACCTGAGCATTTGAAAATGGTTTTGCCCGCATGGTAGGCGGATATTTTGCGAGCAATTTTAGAAACGTATAAGAAAAAGACAAGTTTTCCACCTCCATACAACAAGTTTATTGTAAAAAAGATGAAGCCGGTCAAGGATGCAAGGGGGGTACATTTTAGAGAAACGCTGCCATCCGATAGGGCGGTGCCAAATACAGTTTATCCGCGCGAGTAGGCGGCGCAGAAGCAATCGAACATGCCTATGTCGTGGGCGTAGAACACCAACCAGCGGTTGACAAAGGCGTAAGCGAGCATGTTTCCCCTTCCCAATACGCATTATTGATACGAAAATTATAAATTCGCCAATGCATTTTGTCAACGTAATCTTTTGCGAACTAATAAAACGATACTTCCGGGACTGTCAAAAAGTCCTCTGCTTTATCGTAAAGAGGCTCCTTTGCAGTCTGTGCTCTACGGCGTGGAGGTGAAGTTCTACTCCTCCAAGGTGGCCGTGGGCGAGCATTTCGAAACCGCCCTGCCCGGCTTCTACGCCATCGGCGACGGCGCGGGCGTGACGCGGGGCCTCATGCAGGCCTCGGTCACCGGTGTGGTCGTCGCCCGCGACATCATGGCCCGTCTGGGGACGATGTAAAAGGGAAAAGGAAAGCGGAACAACAGAAATCCCCCTCGGGACGCGCGTCCCGAGGGGGATTGTCAGTGGTCTGAACCGTCCCCAGCCTGTGGGAACGGTTTTTTCCTATCTTTTCTGTCTCAGCCGCGGTCCGTCTCTTGCAGCACCCGGTAGAGGTTCAGCCCGGCGATCTTTTCAAGCTGCGCCTGCGTATACCCGCGCCTTGCCAGTTCTTCCAGTACTCTGGGGAAGTCCGCCGCCGTGGAAAGGCCCTGCGGCGTTTCGGAAATGCCGTCGAAGTCCGAGCCGAAACCCACGCAGTCCTCGCCGCCCAGCTCCATATAGGCGTCGATGTGGCGCACCACGTCGTCGATGGCGGCGCGGCCGCCCTCGCGCAAAAATTCCGGGCAGAAGTTGACGCCGATAAAGCCCCGGCGCTCGAAAATGGCGCGCGCCTGCCCGCGCGTTAAGTTGCGCGGCACGTCGCACAGCCATCGGCAGTCCGAATGGCTGGCCACCGGCGGCAGGACGGACAGCTCGCACACGTCCCAGAACCCGGCCTCGTTGAGGTGGGAGACGTCCGCCAGCACGCGCAGACGCCCCATCTCGGCAAGGAATTCCCGCCCGCGCATTTTGAGGCCGTTGTTCGCGCCGCCCACGGCGGGATAGCCCAGCTCGTTTTCAAAATTCCACGTCAGCGCGACCATGCGCACGCGCACGTCCGCGTCCAGCGCGCGCAGCTTTGCAAGGTCGCCCTCGAACAGCTCGCCGCCCTCCACCGTGACCACGGCGCGGGGCGCGTCCGGCGGCGTTTTGGGCATGTTGCCCGTGATGACCGGCACGCCGAAGGCCCCGAGCGCCTCGCGCATCGCCCGCGCGCGATGGAAGCCGCGGTCTTCGTCCTCGCCGGCGAACATCGCCAGCGCCTGCACGCCCACGCCGCCCTTTTGCAGCGTTTCCGGCGTCACCGAACGGGGGCGTTTCCCCGAGACCATGCGATACAGCGCGTCGCAATGCGCGTCCGCAATGAACATAAACTCGCCTCCGGCGCATATACTTCTCCCGCGGCTTTGGCGCCGCGAAGTTCCGCACGGATTATACGCCTTTCCCGCGCCCGCCGCAAGCGCGTCTTGGGGCGCAAAAATATTACTTTTTCGTGAAAAACGCATCGGCCGATTCGCTTTTTGGCAAAGGCGGAAAACGGGGGAAGATCCGAAAAAGCCATGCGGCACAGGCCGTTCGCCGCGTCATTTCAGATGGAGAAAAGCCGTCGTATACATGGCGTTTGCGTAAAAGGTGAATTTCTTTCGCGCCCAAACTGCAATTTGCGCTTGCAAAAGCGCCATAAGTCTGCTATAATACAAACAATGTTTTTTCGTTTATATGGCGCCTCATTTAAGCCCTTTCGGGCGCAAGCCCGTTGCAAGATAGGGAAAAAACGTTAAGGGGGATCATTCATGAAGAAACTGCTTTGCATGCTCCTGGCGCTGACGGTCGTTCTGGTCGCCTTCGCGGGCATCGCTTCCGCCGAGGAAGCCGCCAACTGGAAGATCGCCATCATGACCGGCACCACCTCCCAGGGCGAGGAAGAGTTCCGCGCCGCCGAGGCTCTCAAGGAGAAGTATCCTGACAACGTCATCACCGACACCTACCCGGACCAGTTCATGGCCGAGCAGGAGACCACCATCGCCAAGCTGACGGCGTTCGCCGCCGACCCCGACGTGAAGGCCATCGTGATGTGCCAGGCCGTGCCGGGCGCCACCCCCGCCTTCAACGCCATCCGTGAGATGGGCCGCGACGACATCCTCTTCATCGCGGGCGTGCCGCAGGAAGACCCGGCCGTCATCGCCGAGGCTGCCGACATCGTCATGTACGCCGACGAGATCAAGCAGGGCGACTCCATCATGGAGACCTGCGCCAACTGGGGCATCGACGTGTTCATCCACTACTCCTTCCCGCGCCACATGGCCATGGAGCTGATCGTCGGCCGTCATGACCTGATGGTCGAGAACGCCGAGGCTCTGGGCATCGAGTTTGTGGACGTCACCGCTCCCGACCCGACCGCTGAGGCCGGCGCCACCGCTTCCCAGCAGTTCATCCTCGAGGATGTCCCGCAGCAGCTGGCCAAGTACGAGGGCAAGAAGGTCGCCTTCTTCACCACCAACTGCGGCATGCAGGAAGCCCTGCAGACCGCCGTGCTGGATCAGCCCAACGCCTACTATCCGCAGCCCTGCTGCCCGAGCCCCTATCACGCCTTCCCGGCCACCCTGGGCCTGGAGTTCGAGATCGGCGCTGACGACGAGGCCGCCCTGCAGGCGATCGCCGCTGCTCTGGCCGAGCACGACGCTGTGGGCCGCTACTCCACCTGGCCGCATCCGGTGAACATGGCTCTGGTCAACGTTGGCTTCGAGTATGCCAAGGCCTGGATCGAGGGCACCATCACCGAGCGCAACGACGCTGAGGCTCTGAACGACCTGTTCGTGCAGACGTATGGCGAAGGCGTCGCCACCATCGAGAACTACACCAACGCCGAAGGCACCACCTTCGACAACTACTACACCGTGATGCTCACTCCCGTGGACTTCAACGACTACCTCGTTGAGGACGCCGCGGCCTAAAGAACATTCCCGGGTAGAAAACGGCCCGCCTCTTCTTGGGGAGGCGGGCCGATTCCCCGCTTCAAGGGAGGAACACGCATTGGGCGCAGAATACGTGCTGCAAATGAAAAACATAACCAAGCGATACGGCGAGACCACCGTGCTCTCGGACGTGTCGCTGTCGGTGCGCCCCGGCGAGATCCACGCGCTGCTTGGTGAAAACGGCGCGGGAAAATCCACGCTGATGAACGTGCTGTTCGGCATGCCGGTCATCCATTCCACCGGCGGCTTCGACGGCGAAGTGCTCATAGGCGGCGAAAAGGCGAATATCCTTTCGCCCAACGACGCCATGAACGCGGGCATCGGCATGGTGCATCAGGAGTTCATGCTCCTGCCGGGCTTCACCATCACCGAGAACATCAAATTGAACCGCGAGATCACCAGGCCCAGCATCCTCAGCAAGGCGCTGCACCTGAAGAATCTGGAAAACCTCGACATGCCCGCCATGCGTCAGGACGCCCGCAGGGCGCTGGACAGCGTGGGCATGAATCTGGATGAGAACACGTTGGTCAAGGGCCTGCCGGTCGGCTACATGCAGTTCGTCGAGATCGCCCGCGAGATCGACAAAAAGGGCATCCGCCTGCTGGTGTTCGACGAGCCGACCGCCGTTCTGACGGAGTCCGAGGCGGAAACGCTGCTTTCCGTCATGAAACAGATCGCCAACAGCGGCATCGCCATCATCTTCATCACCCACCGTCTGGACGAAGTCATGGCCGCCGCCGACAACATTACCATCCTCCGCGACGGCAAACTGGCCGCCACCCGCGAAAAGAGCAAGACCTCGCTGGTCGAGCTCGCGGAGCTGATGATCGGACGCAAGGGCGAGGCCGTGGTCACCGCCACGCCGAAGGCGGAGAACGCCAACGCCAACATCGCCCTTTCCATAAAGAACCTTATCGTCGATATGCCCGGCGAGGACGTCAAGGGCGTGGACCTCGACGTGCGCGAGGGCGAGATCCTCGGCGTGGGCGGTCTGGCCGGCCAGGGCAAGATCGGCATCCCCAACGGCATCATGGGCCTTTATCCCGCCGCCGCCGACAAGGTCGAGCTCTTTGGGCAGCCGCTGCCCCTCAACGACGCGGCCAACGCCCTGAAAAGCGGCATGGCCATGGTCTCTGAGGACCGGCGCGGCGTGGGCCTTTTGCTCGACCAGTCCATCGAGGACAACATCGCCTTCAACGCCATGCAGATCAACGGCGATTTCCTCCACAAAGTCGCCTTTATCACCACCAAGGACGGCAAGAAGGTGCGCGATCACGCCAAAAAGATGATCCGCGATCTGGACATCCGCTGCACCTCCTCCCGCCAGGCGGCGGGCACGCTCTCCGGCGGCAACCAGCAGAAGGTGTGCGTGGCCCGGGCGCTGACGATGAACCCCAAGTTCCTCTTCGTCTCCGAGCCGACCCGCGGCATCGACATCGGCGCCAAGAAGCTGGTGCTGGAAACGCTGGTCAAGCTCAACCGCGAACATGGCATGACCATCGTCATGGTCTCCTCGGAATTGCAGGAGCTGCGCTCCATCAGCGACCGCATCGCCATCATCGCCGAGGGCAAGGTGGTCGACATCCTCGCGCCGGACGCTTCCGACGCGGATTTCGGCCTTGCCATGTCCGGCATCAAACCCACGAAGGGAGGCGAAGGCGCGCATGAATAGCCTTTCCAAGTCGCAAAAGATCGCCTTTATCGCCCTGCTGGTGGCGGCGATCGTGCTTATCGCCGGCGGCGCGTTCGGCGTCGTCAACCGCACCAGCGCCTCGGGCGAGCAGATGCTCAGCGATATGCGCCTCACCGCGCTTCTGACCACGGCCGGCGAAGGCTCCAAGGAAGCCCTCATCGAGGCCGAGATCGAGGCCGCCCGCGAAGCGGCCAAGGCCGCCGGCGGCGGACTTTCCGAGATCCGCGAAGCCGTGGCCGCGGCCGAGGCCGAAGCCACCGAGCGCGTGGCCAACATGACCATCGAAGTGGACCTCGATACCGTGGACACCTCCGCCCTCATCCCCGCTGTGGCCGATATGCTTGCGGCGCAGCGCGCCTTGGGCGAACAGACCGACAAGGACGAGGCTGCCTACGCCGAGAAGATGCTCGCGCAGGCCCCCGTCGAGGACGCCGCCGAAGAAGAGATCCTCGAAGCCGCCCCCGCCGACGCGGAGGCCGCCATGGACATGGAGATGTCCGAGGACGAGATGATGCTCGAGGATGAGGAGCCCGAAGTGGACATGTCCGGCTTCGTGGCCACCGAGGAGATGAA
>DVGE01000298.1 GCA_018712885.1 Candidatus Pullichristensenella stercoripullorum
TTTGAACTTGTACATCGAGACTTTGCTCCCTTCTGATTTGAACATCGGAAGTGCAAAGCCCGCCGGACGGTATTCTACAAAACTGCTCCATGCGTCCCGCCCGGGGTCAGACTTTGCACGGAGCAGAGCCAATGCAGAGCTTCACAAAAAACACCTCCCGCAAAAGAATCGCCCCCATTATACCACGCCCGCGCCCCCTCCGCAAGCGCGAAAAAGCGGCCCCCGCGCGGGAGCCGCTTTGCTTTTTCCCTAAAACTCGATCTCGAACGCCTGCTCGTCGGTGAGGTCCACCACGGTGCAGTCGTTGGCGTAGGTGCATTCGGGCAGGATGATGAGGGCGCGCAGGCTCTCTGCGTTGGCCGGCAGCGGGCAGAGGTGCCAGACGCCGGGCTTTAACTGCACCATCGTCCCCTTGGGCACGAGGAAGGCGTGCGTTTCCTCCGGGGCGGGCACGCCGTTCGTGGGCGGGGCCACGTGGAGGACGATGTCGTCGTTGAGGGGGAGGATGATCTCGGAGGTGCGGGTGTGGTACTCCACGGCGTGGACGATCATCCGCTCCGGCTTTTTCACCGCGATGCCGGAATAGCCGACGTGGCCGGTGTAGGCGTCGCGCAGGCGGTCGGGGTAGAAGCGGTGGAGTTCGCCGGTGAGGGCGTATCCCTCCGGCTCGGCAAAGTCGTAATACATGCCAAAGGCGTTGAAGGCGTCGCGGGTGAGTTTTTCGACCCTGATCTTGCGCATTTGCGGAACCTCCCTGTATTTTCCCGGCCATGCGGCGGGGCTTTTCCCTATCATAACACAGCGGCGCGGGAACGTCAATCGCGGCGCGCAAAGAGCCGCACCGGACAGCCCCATGCGACGGCAAAACGCTCCTCCCCGCCCACAAACGCGCAGAGAGCCGCTCTCACGCGCTCCCAAGGCGCCGCCACGCCCCGGCGGCAAAACGCTCCCCGCAGGCGCGCAAAGAGCCGCCCCCGACCGGGAAGCGGCTCAATATTCGCGTACCCCTTTTTACGCGGGAAAATCCACGCGGATGCTGGTGCCCTTGCCGACCTTGCTGCTGAGGGACACCTTTGCCCCATGCGCGAGCGCCGCGTGCTTGACGATGGAGAGGCCCAGGCCCGTGCCGCCCTCGGCGGAACGGCTGCGGTCGCCGCGGAAGAAGCGCTCGAACACATGCTCCTGGTCGGCGGGGTCGATGCCCACGCCGGTGTCGGAAACGGTGAGGCTGCGGCTGCCGTCGGCGTTCTCTTCCAGCAGGGCGACGACGGAGCCGTTTTCGCGGTTGTACTTGACGGCGTTGTCCAGGAGGTTGTAGACCAGTTCGCCCAGCATCGAGGGCGAGCCCTCCATGGCGCACTCGCCGCCCTCCACCTTGATGGATACGCCGCGCTTCTCCGCCTCCGGCGCGAGGCGCGAAGCGGCCTCCTCGCAAAGGCCCTTGAGCGACACGCGGCGGCGGTCGGCGGGCAGGCGGTTTTCATCGAGGCGGGAGAGCTTCAGAATGTCCTCCACCAGTTGGATCAGCCGCGTGGCCTCGGCGTGGATGAGGCCGGCGAACTGGCGCAATTTGTCCTCGCCGGCGACGCCGTTTTGCATGATCTCGGCATAGCCGAGGATGGAGGTGAGCGGCGTTTTCAGCTCGTGGGAGACGTTGGCGGTAAACTCGCGGCGCGCCTTTTCCGCGAGGAAGCGGTCGGTGACGTCGGGAATGAGCATCACCGCGCCGCTGACGCGCCCCTCGTCCTTGACGGGGCTGGCCACGCAGCGGTAGTGGCGGCCGTTCATCTCCATCTCCTGTTCGGCGTTTTCGCCGCGCAGGGCGGCTTCCATGGCCTCGGAGAGCTGGAAATTGCGGTTGAGCGCCAGCAGATACTTGCCCTCGCAGACGGCGCGGGGCAGGCCCAGCAGCTTTTCCGCCGCGCGGTTGACGGACAAAACCTCGCCGCGCGCGTTGAGCAGCACCAGCGCCTCGGCCATGTTGCTGGTGACGGCGGCGAACTCGTTGCGCTGCGCGGTGAGCGCGGACACCGTCTCGTCGATGCGCTGGCGCTGGTCGTCCATGCGCTTGAGCAGCGGGGAAAGCTCCTCGTAGACGTCGTTGTCCAGCGGGTGGTCGAGGTCGAGGGCGTTCACCGGGGCGACGATGCGCCTGGTCGCCTGCCGCGAGGCCAGCGCCGAGATGATGACGGTCACGACGATCAGCGCCAGAAACGCCGGGATGAGCTGCAACACCATGCCCAGCACATTTTTCTGCGTGCCGGAGACGCGCAGCACCGTGCCGTCGTCCAGGCGGATGGCGCGGTAGATGGTCATCTCGCCCAGCGTGTCGGACTGGCGGGTGCTGCTGCCCACGCCGCTTGTGAGCGCCTGCTGTATCTCCGGGCGCTCCAAATGGTTCTCCATCTCGCCGGCCTCGGCGTCGCTGTCAAAGAGCACGCTGCCGTCTTGGGCGATGTGGGTCATGCGGCCGTCCGGGTGGGTGGCGGAAAGCGCGGAAAGCTCCGCGCCGCCCTCCATGGCCGCGGCGACCATGTTGGCCTCGTGGTCCAGCTCGCGCTCCGTGCGCGTGGTGAAGAAGCTGTACAGAAGCGCCATGGACAGTATGGCAAAGAGCAGCACCGCCAATACGGCGGTCAGCGCCATGGAGCGCCATATCTTACTGCGCATGAACATTCCCCTCTCCGATCTTGTAGCCGAGGCCGTAGATGGTCTCGATCTGCGAAGCGCACCGGCCGAGC
>DVGE01000299.1 GCA_018712885.1 Candidatus Pullichristensenella stercoripullorum
TGGTATCCGCCCGTGGCAAGCGTTTTGAGATCACGGGCAAGTGTGGCGGGGTCGCAGGAAATGTAGACGATGCGCTGCGGCGCGGCACTGATGATCGCTTGCAACACCCGCGCATCTGCGCCACGCCGGGGCGGGTCGAGGACAGCGGCGGCGAAGCGCTCGCCGGCGGCGATGATGCGGGGAAGTTCTTCTGCCGCGTCGCCGAGCAGGAAGCGGGCATCAAGGCCGTTGCGCTTGGCGCTGGCGATCGCGTCGAGCACGGCGGGGCGCACGATTTCCACGCCTGTTGCGTTCGCGCCGCGTGCCGCCATCAAAAGCGTGATCGTGCCCGCGCCGCAGTAGGCATCGAGCGCCGCGTCTCCCGGCCGGAGCGCCAGCGCGTCCAACGCGATGGTATACATGCGCTCAGCCTGCGCCGCGTTGATCTGAAAAAAACTCTGTGGTAGCAGCGAGAAGCGCAGGCCGCACAGCGTTTCTTCCAGCCGTTCCGCGCCGTCGAGCAGGTTGCACGCGCCGTCCAATGCATGCGCGGGACGAGGCTTGAGGCGGCAATAGTAGAGCGAAGCGACGCCGGGGAAAGTGCGGATTGGAGAGCGCGGCGCGTCGCCGCAGAGGGTGAGCATGACTTCTCCGCGTCGATTGACGCGCGTCACCGCCCCGCGCAGGCCGCGCAGCTGCTCGCGTGACAGTTGGCGCAATGCGCGCACGCTCTCCTCCCGCTGCAAAAGACAGTCCTCGACGGGCACGACTTCGCGGCTGCCCGCACGCAGAAAGCCGATGTTGTTTCCCGAAACGGCGTACTCCGCTTTGTTGCGGCAGCGCAACGGCTCGGGCATGGGCAGCGTGTCCAATACATTCGCATCTTTCAATCCGCCGATGCGCTCGAGCGCGTCCGACACCCGCTGACGCTTGAGGCGCAGCGTTTCCTCGTAAGCCATATGCCGCGCCTGACAACCGCCGCAGCGCCCGAAGGCGGGGCAATCCGCTTCGACGCGCGCGGGGGAGGATTCGCGCACGGCGAGCAGGCGCGCCTCCACATAGCGGCCGCAGTCGCGGACGATCTCCACATCCACGACCTCCCCGGGAATGGAAAAAGGAACGAACGCCGCGCGTCCGTCCCGAAGCCGGCCCACACCCTGGAGATGTGAACCGGCGCCTGTGATGCGGATAGTTTCCATTATTTATACTTGGTCATGACCGCCATGACGTTGATGAGTTCAGCGATCTGCGTGTCGGCGGCATGTTCGCCCTTCTGCGCCTCGCTGAGGGGCACCTCGATGATGCGGTTGCCGCGCTCGCCCACGGCTAGGCCACCCTGGTCGTCGCGCAGGAGCTCTACGGCGCGGGAACCAAGACGGCCGGCGAGTATACGGTCGCGTCCGGAGGGGCTGCCGCCGCGCTGTATGTAGCCCAGCACCGTGGCGCGCGTCTCGTGGCCGGAGAGCACTTCGATGATCTCGGCGATCTGCGAGCTGGTGAGGTGCTCGGTAGAGATGTGATTGAGTTTTTCGTACTCAGAGCAGATCCGACCGATGTCGGCGGTCTGCGACTGCATGGCGCCCTCGGCAAAGACGATAATCATCGAGGCCTTGCCGCGCAGAACGCCCCACTTGACGCGCTCGGCGATCTCCTCGATGCTCCAGGGGATCTCCGGCACCATCACCATCTCCGCGCCGCAGGCAAAAGCGGTGTGCAGGGCGATGTCGCCGCAGTTGCGGCCCATCACGGTGATGAGGCTGGCGCGCTCGTGGGAATCGCTGGTCTCGCGCACGCGGTTGATGCACTCGCAGGCGGTGTTGAGGGCAGTGTCAAAGCCGATGGTGTAATCGGTATAAGCGAGGTCGTTGTCGATGGTGCCGGGCACGCCGATGGTGGGGATGCCCAGCGCATTGAGCGCCGCCGCGCCCTTGTAGGTGCCGTCGCCGCCGATGCAGACCAAACCCTCGACGCCAAGCATGTGCAGGTTCTCTACGGCCTGCTGCTGATACTCAGGCTTCAAAAAGTCCAGGCAGCGCGCGGTGCGCAGGAACGTACCGCCGCGATGGATCTTGTCCGAAACGCTGCGGGAGGTGAGGATCTCAAAGTCGTCATGCTCGTCCTTGCTGCGCATGAGCACGCCGTTGTAACCGCGCTTAAAGCCGATCACCGACATCTCGTTCTGCAGGCTGGTACGCACCACCGCGCGGATGGCGGCGTTCATGCCCGGCGCGTCGCCGCCGGAAGTCAGCACACCGATTCTCTTCATTTGCAAGCCCCTCTCTAAAGGTTGTTGTCCATGAGAAACTTTTGCGCTTCAACAGCCTCGGAACGGAGCACCATCAGTTCAAATGTGCCGTCCTGCTGCGCATTGCCCACGGCCCTGCGGCGCACAAGAAATCCCTCCGCAGTGAGCAGCGCTTCCACGCTGTCCGCCTGGCGAGCGCCGCGAGCCATATAAATGACCATCCAGAGCGCTTCATCCGGCTTCATGTTCCCGCCTCCTGCTGAAAGAATCAAATTCATTATATACCGCGCCGCCAAGGAAGTCAAACGAAGACTATGTATAGAAGATGTTTTGTGTCGTGACAAATGGCGCGCCGATATGTTAAATGTTGCAATGCTGTCTCCCACGACTGGACAAAAGCGGGTATCCTGTGCTATAATCTTTAATTGTCAGCGGGTGCGCCAATGTAGCTCAGTTGGTAGAGCAGCCGATTCGTAATCAGCAGGTCAAGGGTTCGAGTCCCTTCATTGGCTCCATTGACAACGAGGTGTAGCGCAGTTTGGTAGCGCGTTTGGTTCGGGACCAAAAGGTCGCAGGTTCAAATCCTGTCACCTCGACCAAATTTATCCGGATTTGTGAAAGCAAGTCCGGATTTTTTGTTTTGCATTTTTGG
>DVGE01000300.1 GCA_018712885.1 Candidatus Pullichristensenella stercoripullorum
CGCGGACAGCAATACCTCCGATTCCGCGGAATTCCGCGTCACGGTCAAGACCGAGACCACCTGGGGCGTCGTCGGCATCGCCGCCATCGTGGTGCTGGCCCTCGTGCTCTTCGCGGTGATGCGCAAATTCGGGAGGCGCTGAGCGTGGCACGGACGATCATCGAAACCAGGGGCCTGACCAAGCGCTACGGCAGCGTCACCGCCGTGGATGAACTGGAACTGCGCGTGGAGGAGGGCGAGGTCTTCGGCCTGCTCGGCCCCAACGGCGCGGGCAAGACCACCACCACGCTGATGCTGCTGGGCCTGACCGAGCCGACGGCGGGCAGCGCGACCATCGAGGGCGTGGACTGCACGCGCGATCCTATCCGCGTCAAGCGCGCGGTGGGCTATCTGCCCGACAACATGGGCTTTTACCCGGACATGACCGGGCGGGAAAACCTGCGCATGACCGGCAAAATGAACGGCCTGCGCGGAAATGCGCTGGAAGAGCGCATCGACCAGCTGCTTGCGCGCATGGGCATGACCGAGGCTGCCGACCGCCGCGCCGGCACCTATTCCAAGGGCATGAAGCAGCGGCTGGGTATTGCCGACATACTCCTCAAGGACCCGGACGTGCTCATACTCGACGAACCGACCAACGGCGTCGACCCGGAGGGCATCCGCGAACTGACCGCCCTCATCCGCGAACTGGCGGACAGGGACGGGCGCACCATCCTTATCTCCTCGCACCAGCTGCACCAGATCCAGCAGATCTGCGACCGCGTGGGCATCTTCGTGCAGGGCAGGCTGGCCGCCTGCGGGCGCATCGGGGAGCTGGCGGAACAGCTGGAAAAGGAAAACGGCTACTGCTTCGCCGTGGCCGCGCAGCCGGGCGGCGCGGCGCTGGAAGAGACGCTCAAAAGCGTCGAAGGCGTTACGCGCGTGGACGTTGAAGACGGCCTGTGCGTGGTGCGCGCCAGTGCCGACGTGCGCGCGGCGGCGGCAAAACGCCTGATCGAGCGCGATTTTCAGCTGACATACCTGCAAAAGCGCGGCGGCGACCTGGACGACATTTATGCGAAATACTTTGAAAAGGCGGGTGAGATCAATGCAGGCAAGCGCAAAGACGGCCATCGCGCGCGGCAGGCGCGCTGAGGAACGCGCGGCGGGCGGCGGCTTCATCACCCTGTATCAAAAGGAGCTGGCCGACCACTTCCGCAGCGCCCGCTTCAAGCTGCTGTTCGCGCTTTTGACGCTCACCAGCCTCGCCAGTCTCTTTGGCGCCTTCGACGCGCTGGTGAATTCGCAGACGAGCGAATACGTGTTCCTTTCCATGTACACATCCAGCGGCAGCTCCATCCCCTCGTTCGCCTCGTTCCTGGCCTACCTCGCCCCGCTGGTGGGCCTGGCGCTGGGCTTTGACGCCGTCAACCGCGAGCGCTCGCAGGGCACGCTCACGCGCCTTATCTCCCAGCCCATCCACCGCGACGCGGTCATCTCCGCCAAGTTCCTGGCCGGGGCCGTGGCCATCCTCATGCTGGTGTTCTTCGAGGGCGTGCTGGTGGGCGGCGTGGGGCTGGCCGTCATCGGCGTGCCGCCCACGGGCGAGGAGATCTTGCGGCTCGTGTCCTGCCTTTTGCTCACCTCGTTTTACACCATGCTCTGGCTGGGGCTTTCCATGCTCTTTTCCGTGCTGTGCAAGCACGCGGCGACTTCGGCGCTGATCGTCATCGCCCTGTGGATCTACTTGACGGTGTTTTCCAGCATGGTCGCCAGCGTCGTCGCCAATTTGTGCTATCCGCTGGACGGCATCCAGGGCTATTACAACACGCTGAGCAACTACGAACTGCAGCTGGCGCTGGAGCGCTGCTCGCCCTACTACCTCTACTCCGAGGCGGCGACCACGCTTTTGGACCCGGACGTGCGCTTCATCGGCTTCACCACCACGGACGCCCTCTCCGGGGCGCTGTCGGGAACGCTCTCCTTCGAGCAGAGCGCGCTGCTCGTGTGGCCGCATCTGGTGAGCATGGTGGCGCTGGCGCTGCTGGCGTTCGCCGTGGCCTATATCGTCTTCATGCGGCAGGAAGTGCGCGCCTGAGACAAGACCTCTCTGACGCCCGTCGGAACATCCGGCGGGCGTCTTTTTGTGCGCCGGAGGGCCGCGCGAAAAATGCACATATCCTCCAAAAATCGAGGCATTTTGACACCCATGGATGCAAAACGCTCCCCCGCCGTTTGTCCGCAAGTGGCAAACGCATGTGTTTAACGGAAGGATTTTTCCCCGCTTTTACCCCTGGATTGCGTTTTTTACAGAAATATCCGACCATTGCTCTTTACATTGTTCGTAAAACGTGATACACTGATTTTGATAATTTTGAATTTTTTGACTCTGGAAATTTCATTTTCGGGAGGCGCAACGCCCTTGAAGATCCTCGATATACAGACCGGACGCATCTCCCTGCCGCTGGCAAGGCCCTTCAAGACCGCTCTGCGCACGGTGGAGGCGCTCAGCGACATCGTCGTGCGCGTGGTCACCGACGAAGGCGTGGGCTACGGCGAGGCGCCGCCCACCGCCGTCATCACCGGCGACACCGACGGCTCCATACTCTGCGCCCTGCACGACTATATCCGCCCCGCGCTCATGGGCATGGACGTAATGGATCTTCCCGCCTGCATGGAGAAGCTCAACGCCTGCATGGTGCACAATACCACGCCCAAGGCGGCGGTGGACATGGCGCTTTACGACCTCTGGGCCAAAGCGCAGAAAAAGCCCCTCTACCAGTTGCTGGGCGGGGCGCGCACGTCGTTCAAAACCGACATCACCATCTCCGTCAACCCCGTTTCCCAGATGGTGGAGGACAGCCTCGACGCCGTAAAGCAGGGGTTCGACATCTTGAAGATCAAGGTGGGCAAGGAAGGCGAAAAGGACGTGGAGCGCATCGCCGCCATCCGCGAGGCCGTGGGGCCGGATGTGCAGCTGCGCGTGGACGCCAATCAGGGTTGGGAGGCCAAGGAAGCCGTGCGCATCATCCGCGCCATGGAGGACAGGGGCCTTTGCCTCGACCTGGTGGAGCAGCCCGTGCCCGCCCTGGACACAGACGGCCTTGAACACGTCACCCGCAATGTGGAAACGCCCATCCTCGCCGACGAAGCGGTGTTCTCCCCGCGCGACGCCGAAAACATCATCCGTCGCCGGGCGGCGGACCTGATCAACATCAAACTGATGAAGACCGGTGGCATCTGGAACGCCTTGAAGATCTGCCGCATGGCGGAGGAAAACGGCGTGGAGTGCATGCTGGGCTGCATGCTGGAATCGCGCCTTTCCGTGGCGGCGGCGGCGCACCTGGCCGCGGGGCAGAAGATCGTCACCCGCGCCGACCTGGACGGCCCTTCCCTGTGCGCCGTCGACCCCTATGAAGGCGGCCCGGAATTCGACGGCGCGGCCATCCGCATGACGGACGACGCCGGCATCGGCGTCAGAAACGTCCCCTGCGAGTTCTGGAGCTGACGTGTACCCAACTGCCTGCGGGCAGAATCGTTGATAGAAAGGACTGGAAATCATGAAACGCACGACCCGTCTGATCGCCCTGATCGTGGCGCTGCTGCTGGCTCTGCCGATGGCGGCGTTTGCCGAGGGCAGCCCCGTCGTCTACCGCGAGCTGTACGCCAGCGAAGTGGACACCCTCAATTACCTCTACACCACCACGACCAACAACCTCACCATCCCCGCCAACGTGGTCGATACCCTCATCGAGTACGACCGCTACGGCGTGCTGCAGCCCTCGCTGGCCGAGAGCTGGGAGCACAATGAGGATTACACCGAGTGGACGTTCCACATCCGCGAGGGCGTGAAGTGG
>DVGE01000301.1 GCA_018712885.1 Candidatus Pullichristensenella stercoripullorum
AAAAGGCGTTTTGTTCCAAAAACACGCAAAGCGCCCGCAGGGACGCTCTGCCGCGAAGGTCATTCCGAAAGCTCGGGGCGCTTTAAGGAGATGTGTACGCGCGTGCCGCCGCCGGGACGGGCGTCGATGTGTATCTGATGCCCGAGCATGGTCAGCACCCGTCGTGTGAGGTAGAGGCCGATGCCGGTGGATTTGCGGTCTGTGCGGCCGTTGTAGCCGGTATAGCCGCGCTCGAACACGCGCGGCAGGTCCTCCGGGGCGATGCCGATGCCCGTGTCGGCGATGACCAGATGGTCGTTTTCCACGTACATGGAGATGGAACCCTCGGGCGTGTACTTGACGGCGTTGGAAAGCAGCTGCTCCACGCAGAAGCCGAACCATTTTTCATCCGTCAGCACCTGCCGGCCGGTCGGCTGTATCTCCAGCCGCAGCCCCTGATGGATAAAGAAGCGGGCGTACTTGCGGGCGGCGGCGCGCAGGATGGCGTCCAGATCGCAGGGGCGCAGTACAAGGTCGTTGACGTCGCTCTCCAGACGGATATAGGAAAGCAGCATGTCCACGTACTGTTCGATCTTGAAAAGCTCGCGCGCCGCCTCGCCGTCCTCGTCCACCAGCAGATGCATGGCGGCGATGGGCGTCTTGATCTGGTGCGCCCAGAGGGTGTAGTAGTCGCGCATGTCGCTCATGGCGGCGTCCGAGCGGGACACCACATGGGCGCGGTCGTCCCAGAGCGCGCGCAGCGCCGCCTGATAGTCCCGCTCGATGCGGTCGGCGGGGGCGGGCATGCCGTCCAGCCCCAGGGAGACGTTTTTGCGCAGCCGCTCCAGCGCCAGATGCCGCGCGCGGAAGCGGGAGAAGTCTATCCCCGCCAGCACGACAAAGGCCATCAGGCACAGCCCGCAGGCGTACAACACCGCCTCCACCGGCAGCTGATAGAGGAAAAACACCAGCGCGAACAACAGCGCGCAGACGGTAAGCAGCACCGCGCTCTTGCGGTGCAGATGCAGATATTGAAGGAGCAGGCGCATAGCATCACCAGAACGATTATACCATGCCGCGCCCGCGCGCACAAGCAAAGAAAATGCTTGCGTGGCACGGCAAAACCGTGTACAATACGAGAGGAACCCTTTGCAAAGGATGGGATGCGCCTTGATACCGCGCCTGCGCGCCAAACTGCGCGAATACTGGCCGCTGACGGCGGCGCTTTTGACCTTGTCCTGGCCGGTGATGCTGGAGAACGCCATGCAGACGCTGGTGCAGTATGTGGACACCGCCATGGTCGGCGTGCTGGGCGCGCAGGCCTCCGCCGCCGTGGGCCTGACCGGCTCGGTCACATGGCTGGTCAACGGCGTGTTCTTCGCCGCCGGCATCGGCGCTCTGGCGGTCATCTCCCGCGCGTTGGGGGCTAAGGACGGCCGCACCGCCCGCGAGACGGCGGGGCAGTCCGTACTCATCGCCCTCGTGGCAGGCGCGGTGATGTGCGCTGTGACGCTGCTGGTGTCGCCCGCGCTCCCGGGATGGCTCAACGCGGATGAAGAGATCAAGGCCGACGCCACGGCTTATTTCAGCATCATCTGTATGCCGATGCTCTTCCGCGCCGCCTCCATCATCTTCGGCTCCGTGCTGCGCGCGGCGGGGGATACGCGCACGCCGATGCTGGCCAACGCCGCCATGAACGGCTTCAATGTCATCATGAACTTCTTTCTCATCTACCCGACGCGGGAGATGCGCGTCCTCGGCCTGACCTTCACCATGCCTGGCGCGGGTCTGGGCGTGAGCGGCGCGGCCATCGCCACGGCGCTGTCCTACGTGCTGGGCGGCGTGCTGATCACCGTGGTGATGTGGAAAAACCCTGCCGTTTCGCCGCGCGACGGCATGCTCAGGCCCAATGGCCGCGCGATGAAGAACTGCCTGCGCGTCGCTGTGCCCGTGGCGCTGGCGCGTCTGACCACCTCGGCGGGACATGTGGTCTTCGCCGGGCTGGTGGCGACGCTGGGCACGGTCAGTCTGGCCGCGCACTCCATTGCCCTTACTGCCGAACAGGCGTTCTATATCCCGGTGCTGGGCATCAACACCGCCGCGGCCACGCTCACCGGCAACGCGCTGGGGGAGAAAAACGCCCGCAAGCTGGACATGGTCGGCCGCAGCACCATCGTCGTGACCCTCATCATGATGAGCATTACCGGCGGCCTGCTCTTTCTCTTCGCCCCGCAGGTGATGGGCATCTTTTCGCCCGACGCGCGGGTGGTGGCGCAGGGCACGGCCATATTGCGCCTCGTGGCGCTCTCCGAGCCCATCTTCGGCATCGCCATCGGCGTGGAGGGCATGCTGCAGGGCGCGGGGGACACGATGGTGCCTTTCGTCATCACCACAGGCACCATGTGGATGGTGCGCATCCTCGGCACGGTGCTGGTGCTCAACGTCTTGCATCAGGGGCTGGACGCCGTGTGGACGTGCATGGTGGCGGAAAACACCGCGCGCGGCGTGCTCTATCTCATCCGCTACCTGCGCGGGCGCTGGAAGCCGCCGGAGTTCCGCGTCAAAGCAGCGTCATGAGCGTGCCGCCGGTCAAAAGCCCCAGCCCGAGCAGCGCGCGCGGAGAGAGTTTTTCGCCGAGGAAAAGACGCGAAAATGCGACGGTCACCAGTATGCTCAGTTTGTCGATGGGCGCCACGGCGCTTGCCGGTCCGTCCTGCAGAGCGCGGTAATAGCATAGCCATGAACAACCCGTGGCAAGGCCAGACAGCGCCAGGAACAGCCACGAGCGTCCTTCGATCTTACGGATGCCGCGTTGCGCCCTGGTCACGAACACCATGCCCCAGGCCATCGCCAATACTACCGTCGTGCGCAGCGCCGTGCCCAGCGTGGAGTCCACGCCCTCGATGCCGATCTTGCCCAATATGGTGGTCAGCGCCGCGAACACCGTCGAGGCGAGCGCGTACCAGAACCACCGCCCCATGCCTGCCGCAGCTTGTGCGGCGGGCGTTTTTCGTTGCAGCATCAGCGCTGTGCCCGCGCCGATGAGCAAAATGGCCAGAGCCTTGAAAAGCGTCAGCGCTTCCCCGAGCAGCAGAAACGCCAGCAGCATGGTCAGCACCGTGGAACACTTGTCTACCGCCGCCACGCGGCTGACCTCGCCCAGTTGCAGGGCGTGGAAGTACGCAAGCCACGAAGCGCCCGTCGCCAGCCCCGAGAGGGCGAGGAACAGGAGCGCCCGGGCGCTGATGGAGCCAAGCGGCCGCCAGACGCCGGACACAGCCACCATCAGCCAGGAAAATGCCAGAACGACCACCGTGCGCAGCGCCGTGGCTAAATTGGCATCCACGTTCCGCACGCCGACCTTGGCCAGCACCGCCGTCAGTCCGGCAAACAGAGCCGAGGCGAACGCGAACAACACCCACATGCAAAAGCCCCCTTCCACACCATTATAACACAGATGGGGAAGAGGGCTTTCATATTTTGCGGTCAGGTTTCGTTGTGCCCTGCCGCCTTTGCCGTCACGCAGCGGCGGTAGACGACC
>DVGE01000302.1 GCA_018712885.1 Candidatus Pullichristensenella stercoripullorum
ACGGTTTTGTCACCATCTAAAACAACACAACTCTCAAACGTTGTGGCGGCGGCGGTAGCTCCATCGACCGTTTTGTCACCATCTAAAACAACACAACTCTCAAACCACGTCACGCGGCGACGCTTGCGTACATAGGTTTTGTCACCATCTAAAACAACACAACTCTCAAACACATTTCGGCATCGGGCCACCAGCGAGGTTGTTTTGTCACCATCTAAAACAACACAACTCTCAAACCTCAAATCGAGAGATGGCGCCACAACACAACGCTGTGTCGTTTTAGAGGCTGTCTTTATTTTACACGATCTCATCCTCGGAATCAAGCGTCAATTCGCATAGATCGGCGTCGAAAAGGCGGATATCCTCGCCGGGGAGCGGGGAGGATATGTGGGATTCGATCATCAACAGGGCGAGTTTGCGATAGCGCGCCATGGCGTAGAGCTTTTTCAGCTCTTCTGCCGAAAAGTACGCCCGGGCGTTGACGAGTACGAAGCACTGATGCTTTGCCAGACCGTCAATGAGCGCCATGCGCTCGTAGAGCGCTTCAAAGGCGGGCAGGTCGCTCAGATCGACGCGAAACTCCATGGCCTTGAGCAGCTCTGGAAGATTCTCGCTCTGCGCAAAGGCGACGGGGTAGTCCGCCAGCGCCGCCAATTTGCCGAGATATGCCTGCACCGCCTGCGAAAACTGAAGCGTTTCGACGGTGAGCGTTTCGCGCGCCTCCTGGATGAGCGCCGCGATCGCCTTGCTCTGGAGCTTCTTTTCCAGCGCCTGCGGATGGATGAAATCAAAGATCACGTGGATATGGTCTTCGATCTTGAGACATGCGTCGTCGCGCGAGAGTACGAACGCACCCTCGCCGCCCTCGCTTTGCGCCGCTATTTCCGCGACCAGTTTGCGAAACGCCTCGGGCGCTTCAAGCGCCAACACCTGCACGCGGTCTTCCCGAAAGCGGATCGGCGTGGAAAAGAGCGGATGCGCAAGCTTCAAAAAAACACCGTCCTTTCATCGCTGTCCACGATCTCGGTATGTGCTTCGCCGACGACGAACTCCATGCGCGCGAACTGCTTTTCCGTGACCACGAGCATCTGCACCAGGCCCTCCGGTGGCTTGTGCTGGCGGATGTTCTCCATGATCGCCCCGGCGACGGACATGTTGAGCGCCAGTTTGCAATACACGGATTCCTGCATCATCACAAAGCCGCTCTTGACCAGATGCTTGTGGAACTGCGTGTATTCGCGGCGCTGTTCCCCCGTCTGCACGGGCAGATCGAAAAATACGATGACTCTCATAAACCTATAGCTCATACTCGATCAGACGCAGCTCGTCCGTCCCGCCGCTCTGCAGGGCGCGGAAGACGCTGGCGCAGTAAAGGCGCAGCGCGTAGAGCAGCACCTGCTGCCGTCCATCGAAGAACACCTGCGCGTGCAAGAGGCGGATGAGGGCATACTTTTGTTCCTTCTCGAAGGTTTCCGGGCGCATCTCCATCACGGCGTTGTCGATCAGCGGTCGCAAAGGCTCCATCAGGTCGCAGCCGAGGTTGAAGGCGTTGTAAACATTGTCGTGAAAGACGCCCAGTTGTGTCAAATAGCCCGCCGCCGCGATCTCGCGGTTGAGCGCGGAGAGGATGATGCCGTAGCCGTAGTTGAGCGCCGCGTTTTCCGGGATGGGCAGCGCCCGGGAGAACTCCTTGCCAAAGAGCGCGTTGAAGTACACCTTGGCGGCGTGGCCCTCGCGGTTGCTGGCGTCGCCCAGCTGAAGCTCTTCGAGGTAGCGCGTCAGCAGCGCCGCCTGCGGCCGTTCCCAGCGGCGCAGCACGTCGCGCTGGCGGGCGATCTTGGCGCGGACGATCTCCGTCCACACCGCGGCCTTCGCCGCCTCCGTCCAGCGCGTCTGCTGGCGGATGCGGGCGGTGGAATCGTGGCTGCCGCTGGAGGGCAGCAGTTCCCCGCAGGGGTTGCGCTGCCGGTCGCAGAAGATGACCTTTACCTTGTGCGCGAGCAGTTCGCACAGGGCGTAGGCGGTGATGGAGATGGCCGTGCTTTCCAGCATCAAAACGCCGATCTCGCTGATGTGTACCCGCCTCGTCTCCTCCAGCATGCGCACGACGACGTAGTCCATCTTGAAATCGACCTTGGCGTTGCTGGAAACGACCACCACCCGCCAGCTCAAAACTCGTCCCCCAGCAGGTCGATCTGCTTTTCAAACACGCCGGTGACGGACTGGTGGATGAGCAGAAAGGAGTGGCCGGCGTAACCGCTGAGGTTTTTCGGCGTCCGCAATATGCCGATGCCCGCCTTTCCGCAGAGCAGCTTGAGATCTGCGCTCGCCGCGCTCGTGTTGAACAGATTGAGTATCTGCATAAGCACCCTGCACTGATCGGCGACGCCCAGTTCGGCAAAGCGCCGCGCATGCGCTTCCAGTGTGTTCAACGGCGTTTCATACTTGATCCTGTACGGCGTTTTGCCGAGCTTTTCCAGCAGCAGCTGATACAGCGCGATGTTGCGCTCCGCGTCGATGCCGTCAAACGCCGTGATCTCCATATCCCTTCCCGCGGCCTTGCACCGCTCGAGGTACTTGGATATCCACTTGACGTATTGCGCCTGTTCGGGAGAGACGACGAGCTGGTTGGCATTTTTATAGTTGATACGCTCTCCCGTCCTGCTGGAGATGTTCATGCGGAAGCCGTCGAGAGAGACGAGCGCGTCGATCTTGATCCTGGGGATGAGTATCTTCGGCTCCTCAAGGCCGAGTATCTCCTGGCAATAGCGCAGCGGCTCGCGCTCGTAGAGCTGCTTGTGCATGATAAAGACCGCTTCCAGCGAGCGCACGCGCTTTTTCTTCTCCGTGTGCTCGATGAGCGCGAAGTACGCGCCGGCGCGCTTGTTGTAGCCGCCGTATTTCTCCACAGTCATGCGTGGGTCGCTCGACTTGATGGGCGTCTGCCCCTTCCCCTTGGCCTTGATCTGCTGGTCGAACAGCCCGCCGGTGGCTTCCCGGGCAAAGCGCGTGACCAGTATGTTGTTCTTGCGCATCATGCGGCGCACGGTGAGGATGGTGCCGTCCTCCCCCTTCTTCCACGCTGTTTCCCCGCCGCGGACAACGTCGTAGTCAAAGACGCGGTTCATGCTGTAGGTCTGCCCGGAGCGCACGAAGCGCAGCGGGTCGCGGGTGAACTTCGTGTGGTAGACGTTGCCGACGACGATGTTCAGGTAGGCGTCCTTGGCGTGGTGGAAGTCGTTGACATCGCGGCATTTGACGAAGAGCGGGTCCTGCCGGGTATCCATATTCCTGCACGCGCCTTCCTGCATCTGCCTGCCATCCGGCAGCAGGCGCTGCGCCTGGCGGAAGGCGGAGACGTTGCCGGCCTTGACGTAGACGACGCGGTCGTCCCCATAGCGCCGCCTGAGGAGCCCGGCGACGATCTTCGCGGCCTGCCCGGTCTCCACCAGCTGGCGGGCGATGAAACCGGCGCGCTCGCTGTCCGTGAACGGCGTGTTGCGCGTCAGGCGGCGATACTTTTCATCGCTGATGAAGCCGCGCTTTTTCAGCTCTGTCCAGAAGGGGCGCATCGCCTTGCGCACGTCCTCGGCGAGGGGATAGCGGTCTTTCTTCGCGGCGTTCAGCTCGCGTTTGACCAGCACGCGGTTGTCGAAACTGTCATCCTTGACCGCGCTCTGCGGATAGATGTGGTCGATGTCGTAGTCTACCGCCAGACGCGCAAGGTCGATGCTCTCGCCGCTGTACATGCACTTGCCCATCTGCGTGAAATAGAGGTAGAGCTTGGCATTGCGCAGGGGGCCTTCGTCGTAGCCCTGCAGTTGCTCGTAGACCTCCGCCGCTTCTTTCTTGCAGGTCTTGTAGAGCGCTTCCAGGCGGCTCTTGCGCGACTGCGTGCGTTCCTTTGTGCCCTCGCCGCGCGTCACTTCGACGAACACGCGCTTGGGCGGTTCGCCCATGAGTTTTTCGATCTCGCCGATGATGGCGAAGCTCTGGTGGATGGCGCGTCGGATGCCCGGGGATGCGTAGCTGTCCTCGAGTATGTCCTTGAGGGTCTGCTTTTTCGCGCCCAAACGCTCGGCGCGGTATTGCTCCAGCGCGTCGACGAACGTATACTCCGTGCTGAGCAGCTCGTTGAGGTTGCAGTTAGTGCGCCAGAGGGCCTCGTCGATGGAGATCATCTCGCCCGTCTCCGGGTCGGTGTGCAGTATCTTGCGCAGGAACGTCTCCGAGAGATTGCCCCAATCGCTGAACTTGTTCCGATTGCGCAGTATGTAGGCGCGGTCTTCTGTAGAGAGCCGTTCGCCGTAGGCGGTCGTGAGCCACGTTTCCAGCAACTTCCTGTCCTCGCCAAAGAGGACGATGTGGCGGATGATGTCCTCGACCATGGGCTCGGCGTCCCCGCGCGCGAGGAGAGCGCGGAAGACCTGATAGCCGGTCATGGAGATGCGGAACTGCTCGTCCATGCCGGTCAGTTCATCGCCCTTCTGCATCAGGCCGTTGCTGAGCAGATAGTCGCGCAACTGCTTGCCGCGGGTGCAGGCGTTTTGGAGGATACACTCGTTGTAGATGCGCTGCTTGGTCTCCACGGAGATGGGGTGGCCGTTGACGCGCAATTTGTTGAGCATGTTCAGCGCCACGAAGCGGCTGTACAGGAGCGAATCGCGCGGCAGGACGGGCTCGCCGATATAGCTGCACTTAGCCGTCATGCGCTCGATGAAGCGCTGGGCGCTCCTGGCGCGGTCTACCACCTGATCGAAGTTCCACGGATAGACCTTTTCGTGCGTGCGCACCGCCCAGCTGTGCTCGGAGCGCGTGTCCAGCGGGCCGACATAGTAGGGGATGCGGAAGCGGAAGATGGCCAGTATCTTCTCCCCGGCGCTGAGGCCGCTTTCGTCCACTTCGCTCAGGAAGGGCAGGTAGCGCGCCGCGCGCTCGAGGATGACGCGCAGCTCCTGTTCGTGCAGCTGATGGGGGATGACGCCGTTGTCCGTGGTCGTCTGCTTGGGCAGGAAGGCGCCCGTCTCCATCTCGCCGAGAACGCGGTCGGCTTCCTCGCGCGCGGCGGCGTCCATATCCCCGCGCAGCGCGTTCAGTTGTTTTTTGACATAGGCGCAGAATTTTTCATAGGTGCAGCGGTACTCGGCCGCGCCATGGCCGCTGTAGGCGGCGTAATTGTCCAGTTTCTCCTTTGCGCGCCGGAACATTTCCTTGTATGCCTGCGGGAAGGGGCGAAGAAGCGCACGCAAGCGTTTGAGGTCGCTTTTGTGCCGCTCGTATGCCTTGACCTTGGCCTCGGAGAGGAAGCGTTCGCCGGCGCGAAGCTCGTCGAGCACGCTCCAGTCGTAGAGGCGCTTGACGTGGTAGACCAGCGGCATGGTCTCGCCCAACAGGTCGGCAAGTTCCGCCTCGGCATTGTCAAAACCCTCCTTGAAGGAAAACTTCCTGTCCTCCTCGATCTCCATGGCGCAAAGCGCGGCGGCGCTGGCCTTTCTGCCCGCAAGAAGGTCGATGACGGCGGCGATCTGCTTGTCCTTGGCGACGTCGCCCGCTGCCGCCGCCAGTGCCGCCCGCTTGCGGGTGGCGTTCAGCGAGCGGTCTGTCAGCGCGCTGGCAAACGCCTGAGCGTCGGCGAGCGCAAAGGCGAGGCCGTACTTGTCGCGCAGGTATTCCCCGAGCGTCTCCAGGCAGCTGGCGAA
The DNA here is from genome assembly GCA_018712885.1 of Candidatus Pullichristensenella stercoripullorum. GTDB lineage: Bacteria > Bacillota > Clostridia > Christensenellales > Aristaeellaceae > Pullichristensenella > Pullichristensenella stercoripullorum. The sequence goes on from DVGE01000302.1 coordinate 5,700, forward strand.
CGTCACGTCTTCCAGCGCCACATCGCCAAAGAGGAAATGACCGCGCTTTTTGAGGATGTGGTGCACGGCGAGATAGACGAGGCGCACGTCGAAGGGCCTGTCCTCGAACATCAGCGCCCGGCGCAGGTGGTAGATGGTGGGGAATTCGCGGTGATAGTCGCGGTCGCAATAATCCCTGTCCGCGAACAGCGTGTAGCGGCCCAAGGGCCTGCCCTCGCCGTCGGGACGCTTGTCTTCCGTCCAAAACCTGCTCTCCTCCATGCGCTGGAAAAAGGCCGGATCGACGGCCGCGATCTCCCTGGCGAAAATGTCGCGCAGCTGCGCCAGCCGCTGTTCCCGACGCTCCAGGCGTCGCCTGGCGATGCGAAAGCCGCGGCGCTCTTCCGCCTTCAGCGCTTCGGGGAATTGGTACACGCCCCAGAGCGCCTTGCCGTTTTTCTTGGGGATCACATACTGTTCGTCCGTCACCGCCCAGCCGACGGATTCCGTGCCGATGTCAAAACCTATCAAATATGCCATCTTCTCTCCCCCTCTGTATTGACAAAACTGCGCTTCTGTGCTATTATCAATGTGTAAGGTCACCATCTTACAACACAACGAGTTCAAATACGGCATTGCCAAACACGTCGGTTCGTCCGACCTCACAGTGTGTGAGCGCCCGCGCAAGCGGGCATTTCTATTTTAACATATTTTTGAAAAAGTGTAAAGATATGTATGTCGGAAAACTTCGAACGCGCTTGCGCACTTCCCGGCGGACAGAAACCCATCGCAGGCAATAAATCGTGGCCAAAACTTCAACTCTGTACGCGCCGCCGTGTGGCGCGGAAAAACGCTTGAGGCGTAAAACCTCAGGCGCGTGTTTGTGTTGTCGTTGTACATCATCTTTATAACGATATTATTGAAGCAGCTTCCGGCATGTGCTGTTCCTGGCTCTATAATAAAAGTTGGGGTAAGTAAAGAAAAAAGGCGGACAAAGCAAACCCAAACAGGTAAAATGAAAGTGCGGGGATCCATAACCTGAGGAGGGAATACTT